>JBAVGL010000271.1:0-4193 GCA_049684795.1 Chitinivibrionales bacterium
ATTTTGCCAAGGGAACGGTAACGGTTGAAACTCTGATGCGGCCAAATAATACCTCGGAGAATGCCGTTAAAAAAGAACTGGCAAAAGCCATAGAAAGGACATTGACGAGCAAAGGCGCGGTAAGCGCAATACCCATTTGTCCCCAGGATTCCATTGCCTGCGCTTTAACAAGGCCCGTCCTGAGCGATCAGGTTATTGCCGACAACGGAACGATTGTCACTTCAAAGGATGTTGACGCATTTGCCAAGCAAACCGTTGAAAACGCGACCATTACGGCCTCATCGGTTCCCGATGGGTCCTGCGAAAAATATGTTTTGAAATTCACGCTTACGCCGGACCATTTAGCGCGCCGCATGGCGCCTTTTCTTCCAATTGTGAATGAATATTGCAGTAAATATGATTTAAATCCCGCACACGTCCTTGCAATAATACACACCGAATCGTACTTCAACCCCATGGCCCGGTCATCTGAAAACGCCATCGGGCTCATGCAATTGGTTCCAGAAAAGGGAGCGCGCGAAGCCTGGGAATTTATCAATAAATCGAACGAGCCGGCACCGCGCGCCGAATATCTGTACGACCCGGAAAAAAATATCGAATTGGGATGCGCTTACCTTTTCCTTCTTAAAACCCGCGACTTTGGAGAAGTTTCCGATGAACAGGGCCGTATGTATTGTTCGATCGCCGGATATAACACCGGGTCGGGTAACGTCGCTTACGCTTTTATTGGAAAACGTAAACTCGCACCCGCGATTCAAGCAATAAATTCGATACATAGCGCCAACGAGGTGTATGATCAATTAATCCATAATTTGCCGGTCGTCGAGACGCGCAACTACCTGGAAAATGTTATTGAAAGAGTTCACTTATATCAGTAACTGTTAATAACCTAAAAAGGAGAATGGTATGAAATATAAAAGGATCATTGGCAGAGGATTTTTGGTGGCATCTCTGTTTTTGACATTCGGCTGCGGGCCCAAACCGATGAATCGGGGATATTCGGACGCCGTACCGGACGAACTACAACATCTTATCAAGCAAAATTATTCGGAGGGAATTTGGGCGGTCGGTTCTGCGGTCGGTCCCAGTGAAGACGTGGCCGTCGATAAAGCGGGACTGCAGGCCCGTGCTGAAATAGCGCGGGAATTCAAGTCACAAATCGACGCGCTGCAAAAAGAATACCAGGACCAGACAGGCGATCATACTTCAAATGAATACAGCCAGGTAATGGAAGTCTTTGCACAACTCGATATCGGCGGCAGCAAAGTTGCAAAAACGTTAGTTCAAAAAGACGGAAAAGATTATTCGGCCAAAGTGCTCGTTGTTGTTTCGGCCGAACAGGTCAAAAATATTTTTGACGAGAAGCTCAATTCGTTTGCTTCGTTCAAAGCATCCAAGGCGTATCATGAACTTGAGGAACGCGCCAAGCGCGAACGGCAAAATCAGGAGCATCCGACCGAATAAGAGAAAGGGAAGGCAAGCGGGTGAGCTACACTTTTGTGAAGATGCATGCTGCAAATTACGGATGGCGCGTATGGCCAAGTCAATTATTCACCTATGCGCGACACGGTCATTCCTTATCGCGATGATTCTCGCGCCCTGGACGAGCTTCAGGGCGCCGGTTAATGCCGAAGACCTTCCAGGCCCGTTTTTAAGGGCCCGGAGTTCCATGCACACCGGCATAATCGGCCGGATAGCGGTCGATCAAAAGGGACGCTACCTTCTTTCGTGTTCAATTGACAAAACGGCTAAATTGTGGAATGCCCAGTCGGGTGAATTGCTTCGGACCTTCTACCCGCCGAGCGGCGACGACCAGGAAGGGCGCTTGTACGCCTGCGCGCTGTCCCCCGACGGCCGGATTGCGGCCGTTTCCGGATGGACCGGGTGGTCCATAACGGGAAAGTGCTCGGTTTATCTTTTCAATACTTTAAGCGGCTCCCTGGACGAGCGTCTCGAAGAACTACCCTACCTTGTTGCCGACATTGCATTCTCCCGCGACGGCACGCTCATGGCCGTTTCATTTTTTGGCGGTTTTGGAGTACGAATCTACCGGGTTGCGGGGCTCCAGCTTGAAAAAAGACTGGGCGGGTTCGGAGAATCATGCACACGTTGCACGTTTGACTGCAAAGGGAGATTGGCCGTGGCCAGCGCCGACGGGCGGGTGAGGGTATATGCCGACAACTTCAATCGATACAAAGACATACCCGCCATAAACGGCCTGACGCCTTTCAGCGTTTCATTTTCGGCTGACGGGGCCAAACTTGCGGTGGGGTATGATAATTCGGCCGCTATTACTATTTATGATTCCCCAAGCTTGACGAAGGTCCAAAGCATTCCGGACACGAACGATCTGCCGGGATGCACGTCACTAGTGGCCTGGTCGCCGACGTCGACCGACCTTTACAGCGTCATTACCGGAGCATTTTCACGGAAATACGGCGTCAGTATCCTCAGACGCTATGATAACCGGGGCAAGGAGTGTTTAGAAGAGCGCGTCTTTAAGAGCGGCGTTCTCATGGACATAAAGATCCTTCCGGATAATTCAGTCGCTTATGCCGGATTACGGCCCCAATTAGGTAGAATTGACCTTGTTTCGGGCAAGTTCTATTCGAATGAAAGTAATTTGATGGACTTCAGCGTCCTTGAATCCGGGACTATTTCCATAAGCCCTAATGGGAAAGAAATTCGATGTCCTATCCCCGGCGGTTCTTTTCTATTTTCAATACCCAACCGCGCGATCCGCCCGGTTTTCGAAGACCCGCAGATTAAACGGAAAACCGTTGGTCCGGCTGTCCTTTCCGGATGGAAAAAATCTTCAAAACTCGTCATCAACGGGCATGAGATAAAAATTTTCGATAAATCGGAATATTGTTTGAGCTCCGCGTCGGATGATTTGTCCGGCAGGGTCATTATAGGGTCCAATTGGAACCTTTACCGGATCGACAGCACGGGCGATTGCGCCTGGCGCAAATCGACCCCCGGTGAAGTATGGGCGATCGCTCTGGCGTTGGAGGCCGACCTGTGCGCCGCGGCATTGGGCGATGGGACGATTCGGTGGTATCGTATGTCGGACGGTCAAGAACTCCTGGCGCTGGCGATTTCGCGGGACCAAAAAAGATGGGTAACCTGGACCCCGACCGGTTTTTGGGACGCGTCGGACCGCGGCGGCGAGCTTATCGGCAAATGCGTTAACCACGGACCGTCGCATGCGGCCGAAATGGTCCCCGTTTCCCGCATGGAGCATGACGGTTACAACCCCCGCGCAATCATGCATCTCTTTGACTTCTACGATGTATCTTTTTCAAACAGGCCGTCCGTTTTCATACTCCAACCGGTCAACGAATCGGCGGTCCGCGACAGCATTATAGCCGTGCACGTCAAAATGACAACGCCGGGCGATGCCCCTATTACGAAGGTCCTGATCGCCGTAAACGGAAACCCGCAAAATACCGATAGCCGGGGTCTGGCGATTGCTTCCAATAAAGAAATAATAAAAGAAAATTTTCCCGTTGAGCTGGGCCCGGGCGCAAATAAATTATCGGTGGTGGCATTCAATCGATGGGGATGCAGCGATACCGCAAGAGTCCTTGTTCATCGCATTGGGCTCCCTCTTACCCAACGGCCGTGCATCGCAACGGAACATCTGTATGTGCTTTCCGTCGGCATTTCCCATTATCACGGCGATATTCAGCCGCTTACCTTTCCAAGCAAAGACGCGGAGGATTTTGTAAAAATCTGGTCCAATCAAACTCCCTGTCCTTATCAACAGGAAGTGCCCATTGTTCTTATCGATAAAAGAGCGACAAAACGCGCAATACTTGACGGTTTATACGGGCTGTGCGCACGAGCCTCCTCTCACGACATGATAATGCTTTTCATGGCGGGGCATGCGATCCGTGACGCTCAAGGCCGTTTTTGTTTCATACCGTGGGACGCGGCGTCGGGAAAAGATTATGCGTCGCTCATCATGGACAAGGAATTGCTTGGACCGTTGGAAAAAACCGGGGCCCGCGTGCTATGCTTTTTTGACGCCTGCAACGCTGGAAACATAACGTTCGACCTTAACAGGCAAGAACCTCATGACGCCGGAAAGGCCCACAATGGAGTGATCATTTTACATTCTACCGCGCCCTTCCAGGCGGCTAATGAAAACAAGGTTTGGAACAACGGCGTTTTTACAAAGGCCTTGTTCG
>JBAVGL010000272.1:0-4697 GCA_049684795.1 Chitinivibrionales bacterium
GACGTGGATACCGCACTTTGCCAGGACCTTATGTGCTATATGACCTGCCGCGACTATGGTTGCCGTGTATCTTCCGCTGAAAAAACCGGCGCCAATGGCGTCATCATCCGGGCCATATTTGACAAAAGAAGCAAATGAAGCATGACCGGGCCGGGGCGTGCGGTTAGTGTCCTGATACTGCTTGATATGGACGAAATGTCTATCAAGGTTCGGTATGAGGATCGTAATCGGCGTCCCGTTGGTATGGTTTTTATTTCCCGCATTTTCAATGGTGTCCGCCGCGTTAACGCCCGAATAGATTATCGGAAGGTCGGGTTCTTTGCGAGGTGATGACAGTTCGTCCGCCCCGGGTTTCCTTAGGAGCAAGTCGGCATAAATTTCCTTTTCGGAAATAAACAGCCCCGGTGGAACACCTTGAATAACCGAAGTTAGTCCCTCCTGGTACGAACCGCCGGCAACGGTGGCTTGAAAAAAGCGTCCGAAATGACATCCAATCATTGAAATTCTCCAAATTCATCGGTTAGTCTCTGTAGCTGAATTAATTATACAAAAATAATTTACATTTCCTTAATAATGGGTAAAAAACAAAATTTGTTATGTCTGCATTAATTTATTTTCTTCATTTTTTGCTTTCCTTTCAACAATCAACCATATTCTATGTTTCTTTTTAACAGTTTTTTAAAATGTTTTTGGAGTTCTTTATATGAAAGACATCGTTACAATACGAAGGGCGCTGATAAGCGTTTCAAACAAAACAGGTATAGTTGAGTTCGCTGAAAATCTTGCTAAAAAGGGCATTGAAATAATATCGACTGGTGGCACGGCAAAGCTTCTGTCAGGTAATAAAATACCCGTTAAAACGGTGGATTCATATACTGGATTTCCTGAAATTATGGATGGCAGGGTAAAAACGTTGCATCCTAAAATTCATGGAGGCATTCTTGCCATACGTGACAATATTTCGCATATATCTCAAATGGAAAAAAACGGAATTGAACCCATTGATCTTGTTGTTGTCAATCTCTATCCGTTTGTTGAAACCGTCGCGAAACCGAATGTCACTGTTTCCGAAGCCATTGAAAATATCGATATCGGAGGTCCGGCAATGCTTCGCAGCGCCGCAAAAAATCATGCATACGTCACGGTGGTAGTTGATCCCATTGATTATGACGCTGTTCTTGAGCATCTTTCAAGGGAAGGCGGTATCGGTTTTAACGCAAGAAAGCTGCTGGCATTAAAAGCCTTCCGCCATACTGCCGACTACGATTCCGCAATTGATATATATCTTTCACAGGTATATCACAATGAAGAAGTGCTCCGGCTTGCATATCGCGAAGGCGTGCCGCTCCGTTATGGAGAAAATCCGCACCAGGAAGCGTATTTTTATAAGAAACCGGATTTCACTGAACCGAGCATTGCAACAGCCGTCCAGCTTCACGGCAAGGAGCTATCGTATAATAATATCGTTGACGGTGATGCTGCGCTTGAAGCGGTAAAAGAGCTTTCGGAAAGTCCGGCCGCTGCAATCATTAAACACACCAATCCCTGCGGCTACGCAACCGGTTCCTCCCTCGAAAAGGCCCTTATGGCCGCCTGGACGGGAGATCCGGTTTCCGCGTTTGGAAGCGTGATCGCATTGTCAAAAAAAATGGACATCAAGGCCGCTCGAGTCCTTTCCGGCAAGTTTGTTGAAGTGCTCATTGCGCCCGATTTTGATAAAGACGCTTTGGATTTCCTTAAAGAAAAAAGTTCGATGATCAGGTTGCTTAAGGTGGGGGAGCTTACGAGCGTTATCCAGGAGCACTATGTGCTTAAACATGTTGTTGGAGGGATGCTAAGGCAGGGCCGTGACCTGAAAAACTTCGAAAAATGGGAAACGGTGACGACGGCCCCTTTCCCAAAGAGTAAAGTTGCATGCGCACGGTTTGCCTGGAAAGCATGTAAACATGTCAAATCGAACGCCATCGTTCTTGCGCAGGAATATGAGCCGGGGGTGTTCAAACTTGTCGGTATGGGCGCAGGCCAGCCCAACCGGGTAGACTCGCTTAAAAAGCTCGCAATCGCAAAGGCGCGGGAAAATTTTAGATCTGAGCATGAGTCTTTGCCTTTGTCGGATTTCTCAAAGGTTTTTGAGGAATTGGTGCTTGGCTCCGATGCGTATTTTCCTTTTCCCGATAATATTGAAGAAGCTCATAATGCCGGAATTCGTTATTTGGTCCAGCCAGGCGGCTCTAAACGGGACCCGGAAGTTATAGAAGCCTGCAACCGGTATGGCATTTCCATGATTTTTACCGGCACCCGGCATTTCAGGCATTAGTTACTCTTAGCTTTTGAACGACAATTTATTGTTGTTCGTAAGCTTAGAGTAACTTACCTGCTGTCTGTGGCAGGCTAAAGGTTTTAAGAACCCAGTTTAGATTACACACTTTGCAGGTAAAAAACTTTTGTAGAATATTTTGCTTGAATGATATAGTTTTGATTGAAGAATCGAATCTGCATATTTTAAAATCTTTGAGTAGCAAAAGGAAAAAATAACGTACTATGGCACATTATCTGGTGATTGTCGAATCCCCGGCAAAATGCAAGACTATTTCCAAATATCTTGGAAAAGATTATACGGTGAAGGCAACGATGGGACATATCATCGATTTGCCTGAGAAGGAATTCGCCGTAGACCTTGAAAACGGATTTAAACCGAAATACACGGTTTCAAAAGGAAAAAGCCGCATACTGAAAGTCCTTAAGGATGAAGCGGCCGACTCCGACATGATATTTCTAGCACCCGATCCTGACCGTGAAGGAGAAGCGATCGCGTGGCATGTAGCCCAGTCAATTTCAAAATCCAACGGCAAAATCAAGCGTGTTTTATTCAATGAAATCACAAAGCGGGCCGTGCTCTCGGCAATTGAAAAGCCCGGCGAAATCGACATGAACAAGGTAAATGCCCAACAGGCGAGACGAATTTTGGACAGGATAGTCGGTTATCAGGTGTCGCCCATTTTGTGGAGGACGGTGTTCCGGGGACTTTCCGCGGGTCGCGTCCAATCGGTAGCGCTTCGGATTATCTGCAACCGTGAAGATGAAATAAAGGCGTTCCGGGAAAAGGAATACTGGTCGCTCCGTGCGCAACTTTCATGCAACGATAAACAGTTCTGGGCGAAACTCATAAATGTAGACGGAAAAAAAGTTGATAAATACGAATTGCCCGATGCCGCTTCGGTGCGAACCATTATGGACAGGGTGCGCAACGCGCAGTTTTCGGTCACCGATATTCAGCGCACCGAAAAGTCAAGAAAGCCCTTTGCGCCTTTTATAACGAGCACTTTGCAACAGGAAGCGGCGCGCAAGCTGAATTATTCGGCCACAAAAACCATGATCATTGCCCAGCAGCTTTACGAAGGGTTGGAGTTGGGGAAGCTCGGCAGCATGGGATTAATTACCTACATGCGTACCGATTCAACCCGGATCGCGGATGAGGCGATAACGAGCGCCAGGGATGTTGTCACGACGCTTTTCGGCAGCCGTTATGTTCCGGAAGCCCCCCGCGCATATGTCAAAAACAAGAATGCCCAAGACGCCCATGAAGCAATACGACCTTCGCAGGTTTCGGCAGATTTTACTCCCGACAACCTTAAAGCGTATCTTTCTAAAGACCAATACGGTCTTTATGAGCTCATCTGGAAGCGATTCTTGGCATCGCAGATGTCAAACGCGCTGTTTGATTCAACGAGAGTGGATGTTTCCGCAAGCAACTGCGTGTTTCGCGCAAACGGCTCCATCATGAAATTCGACGGATTTCTAGCGCTCTATGATGAGGCAATCGAAGACAGCACGGACGGGGTTGAAAAAGATGACAACGACCGTCTTCCGGAAATCGCGATCCAGAGCAGGTGCATACTTCAGAAAACGCTCGATGAACAGCATTTTACCCAGCCGCCGCCGCGTTATACCGAGGCGTCGCTGGTCCGAGAGCTTGAGGACAAGGGTATCGGAAGACCCAGCACGTATGCCCAGATCATCGACACGCTGAAGCGACGTAAATATGTAAACGTGGATGCCAAGCGGTTTTTTCCCACCGAGGTCGGGTTTATGGTGAAGGAAATTCTTGTCAAGCAATTCGCCGATGTTTTTGACGTGGGATTCACCGCTACCATGGAAAATTCGCTTGATAAAATAGAAATGGGGCAGTTGGATTGGGTTTCGGTGCTTAAGGAGTTTTATGACCCGTTCCAGAAAGTCATGGAAAATGTCAAACTGAACATTAAAGAAATAAAGGCGAAAAACCAGGAAGTGACCGAGCGTGTTTGCCCCGAATGCAAAAAATTCCCGCTTGTCATAAAATGGAGCAAAAACGGCAAGTTTCTCGCGTGCCAGGGTTTCCCCGCGTGCAGATATACCGAACCGCTGGAAAAAATTGCGCCCATGCCTAGTAACGAGATTTGTGATAAGTGCGGAGCCCCGATGGTCCTCCTTACCATTAATGGTAAACGTTTTTTGGGGTGCTCCAAATATCCGGAGTGTCGCAATACGAAGTCTTTGTCAATAGGGATAGCCTGTCCTCGGGAAGGTTGCACTGGTTTTTTAACGGAGCGTCGGACAAAACGCGGCAAGATTTTCTACGGCTGCAACACCTACCCAAAATGCACGTATGCCACATGGGACAAACCTGTTGCACAGAAGTGTGAAAAGTGCAATTT
>JBAVGL010000273.1:0-5332 GCA_049684795.1 Chitinivibrionales bacterium
AAAAACCGGTCATGGTTGAGAAGTCAACACCCTTGGGGTTAAAACCCACAAACGAAATTCCCGCAATGGAATAGGGACTGGAACAATTGGCGTCAAGAGTTCCGGAGAAATCCATCGCCGTCGGGGACGTAGCTCCAGGCACGGGCGACAACGTTGCTGCGGAGCTGCAGCCGGAAGGATTCATCTTGGTGTCCCAGCTCTTCGTGGTTTTGTCCCAGGAAATAAGATCGGTGTTCGAAACGGCATACCAGTTAAGCGAAGGGATAAGATTGCCGAGGGCCGTCGGTCCGACGCCGTTTTCAAAATTATCGATGAGAAGCCGGTCAAGCGAACTGTTAAGAGCGGTGTCGACCGTCGCAACGCCGGAATGAAGCGTCACGGCCCCGCACGTACCGACCTGCAACTGAGGCAAAGCGCCTGAAACGCCAAGAACCATGTAAGCGCCCGGCGCGACTTTACTGAAATTAAATGAATTGGTCGGCCCAATTGCCGTCTGATAGATTGTTCCCGATAGAAGTACCTGCCGGGGCGCCTGATCGTCTATTCGGAATGAACCGGCATACGACGCGTAGGTTTGAAGACGAAGCGTATCGTCCAGGTTGCTTAAGGTGGTAAAGGGAATAAACAACCCCTGTTCGGCGTGGTCGATCTGGACATTTATGCTTTTGACGGCGTTCGTTTTCGCTATTGTAAAACGGCCCAGGGAATCGGCAATGAGATCCTGCAACACCGGTGACGCGCCGATATCAATGCTGTCGAACCATCCGGTCGCATCGATTATCCGGACCGATGCCCCTATTGCCGGCCTTCCATCCGAAAGCAAAGCGTAGGTATTGATCGTTTCCGTTCCCGTTCCGGTTCCGGGGCCTTGGGACAGAGGCACGTGTTCGCACGATAGGAGCCCGATCAAGAACATGAGAAAAAGTTTTGACAAAAACGAAAACGCACGCATTATTTTTTCTCCGTTGCGGAGTTGTGCGTCAAAGGAAAAATCTGGAAATTTATCTGGTACACTTCCTCGGCCTTTTCTTCTTTACCCACCAGGTCCATTATTTCCCGGCGGAATTCAGTAAGCCGTTCGCGAATGGCCTCAAGACATGCCCGTGACGTGCTTATGGTGAGGGTGGAAATGTCCCGGTCCTGCTTCGGGACGCGGTCGATCGCCTCCATTCCCAGTTTGCAAACCTCTTTCTGGAACGACTTGACCGCCATCGCCTTGACGACGCCGTCGGTCGTGATGAATTCATCGGTAGGCTTGAAAGCTCCATGGTCGTCTTTGCGGACCATGCCGAGTTTTTCCAGAAGCTTTATCGATTGCCGGACTTGGGAGGGAGTGGCCGGCGGCAGAAGTTTTCCTGCAATGTCCGCGCAATCGTTTTTAAAGGAGACGATGTTCAATTCTTCCCGCAAAGCAATATTACGCCATGAAGAGAAATAATCGTAACACTCTTTTTCCAGGACTTTGGCCGGAGGCGTGCGCAGCGACAGTAGCTTTTCAAAGTAAAAACGTTCTTGGTCTGAGTTTTTCGCTTTGTTGAAATGGACCAGCGCCGCGAAATATTCTCCTTCCCTTTTGTTAAATTTTAAGAAATCAACCAGCGCCGGAACGGCCGTATCGGCGATATGCTTCTGTTTGTTCAACACTTTCACGTAAAAACTCGCGTCGAGGCCGGTCTTTAACGCGATATAGCGGAAGGAAAAAAACGAGTGGCTGCGTTTATTGCAATCGTAATGGTCCTTGAGATAATTCCGGTATTCCATGTAATCAAAAATATCATTCATGGACAGCACCATTGACCAACGAAAAAGGTATCCCAAATAAAATACTATTTAACCGATTCCCAAAACATTTCGTCGGAAAAACATCTTTCATAAAACTTAATATGTGGAACAAGATTCCATGAATACATAGTCAGCCCTTACCATAGTATAAGCTAAAATCGTTGATTTATCTATGATGTTTCAACAGTTAATCTATAAAACTGTGGAACAAATGTTCAACGGAAAAGAAAAAACAATCGATTATTTCCCTGCGGAAAATTTTTATATTTCTATATTATGATCTTAAAGAACCTGAATATGGCATCGGCATTTTAAATGAAAAAAAGAGAAATTTGTTGATATTAAGCGTTTAAATATCATAAAATTAACACGTGAAAGGGGATGTGTATGGTTAAAAAAATTTTTGCGCAGGCTGTGACGCTGATAATCTTTTCCGCTTTGTCAACCATTTTTTATGTAGGTTTTTCACAAATGGCATTCGGCGCGACAACTGCCGACCCCAATGCATCGAGCGATGCGAAAAAAATCCTCAATTATTACTACAGCCTGCCGAGTAAAACCGACACCAGGGTGATTGCCGGTCAGTTGGCCTATTATAGTAGCGGTTTTGCGCAGGGGTATAACCAAAACATCGTCGGGCTCCAAACCGCCACTGGAAAATGGGTGGCGCTCCTGGGAGCTGATTATAACTCGAGTATAACCGACCCAACTCCAACGCTTATCAGCTGGTTCAAAGCCGGCGGGCTTGTGGCGATCAGCGATCATTTACCCAATCCCGGCGGAACTCTCGCGAGTATCATAGTCACCGGTGGAACGGGCAATTCGGCATGGATGGCAACGCTCGACCAGAGGGCCGCCGCTTTAAAGACGCTGCAAGATTCGGGGGTAGTCGTCGTCTGGCGGCCGTTCCTCGAAATGAACGGCGGCTGGTTCTGGTGGGGAAACGGGGACGTGACGGCCTTTGTTGCGCTGTGGAGGCATATGTTCAACTATTTCACAACAACGAAGGGTTTGCATAATCTTCTTTGGAATTATTCGCCGAACATCGGTGCAAACGTGACCAAGTATTACCCCGGAGACGCGTATGTCGATATCGTCGGCCTCGATGGGTATTACGCCGAGCCGACCTCGCTGAACATTCCTGAGTATGCCACCATGCTCACGCTCAACAAGCCGCTGGGCTTCGGCGAATTCGGTGGTATTCCCGCCGGGGGCGGAAGTCAGGACGTATTTGACAACGCAGTCCTCATTAACAGCATAAAAGCAAACTATCCGAAGATGTGTTATTTCATGCCCTGGCATTGTTCCTGGTCAATCGTCTGCCAGAAAAATGCTACGCAGCTCATGACTGATCCGTGGGTCATCACCAGGGACAAATTGACATGGAAAACCGCAACGCCAATCGCCGACAACGGAATGAAACGGGCCGCTCCCGTAGTTTTGTCGCAAAGCAATTCGCCTCAGGTGCTCTATACGATGCAGGGCCGCGCGATAAAGTATGCCGGCAAGGGCTCAGTGCCCGCCGGGCTTTACTTAACCAAAACCATGGACCAGGGCCAGACAATGAGGAAAGTAATCGTAGGAAATGAACGGGATTAAAAACCAAGAGGTATCATAAAAATCTTGAAATTATTAACTATTTATTTGAAAGGGGAGTGTGGTATGTTTAAAAAAAATGTTGCGTTGACCGCGGTACTGGTCTTGTTTTCGGCATTGACGCTGTTGGCGGCGACCATTGGAACGGTGACGCCAAGCCCGGCCTCGGTGGCGAAATACGCAAAACTGGAATTGAACGTTGCGCTTGGATCGACCTACTCCAATCCATACGATCCGACGGTAATCGATTTGTCGGCCACATTTACGTCGCCTTCGGGCAAGGCGTGGAAAGTCAACGGGTTTTACAACGGAACCCAGTATTTGATCCGGTTCGCTGCCAATGAAACGGGAAACTGGACCTATGTGGTAAGCGCCACGGACGCAAGCGGTACGGCAACCAGCCCCAGCGGCACGTTCTCGGTCACAACGTCAGCCTATCACGGATGGATAAAAAACGCCCCGAACAATCGATACCTCATGTACGATGACGGTACGTCGTTTTATGGCGTTGGCATGGCATATTGCTGGAGCGTCACCCAGGCGGGTCTCACCGCGCTTCAGAACGCCAAATGCAATACCTGGGTCTATTGGAACGGCACCTATGACGGGTACAATCTGATCGAATCGCCGTCATCGGGGATAGGAAAATACGACCAGGCCAAATGCGGAAGGATCGACAATCTGATATCCTGGTCGGAAACAGCCAACCTTGGGATGATCCTCGTGATATGGCCCCACGATTATCTTGGTCAGAATATGACCGGAAGCTGGGAAAACCAATGGTCGCAAAATGCTTATTCATCCCTCGGCAACGCGTCGGTTTTCTACAGCGACGCCACCATGTGGTCTCATCAACAGAACCTGTATCGCTACATGATCGCCCGCTGGGGTTACAGCAGGGCGCTCCTGAGCTGGCAGACTGTTGACGAAATCGGAGGAACCGATGGCTGGTCGAACCAGACGACTGCGAACGCCTGGACGGTGAAAATAGCCAATTTATTTGCCACAACCGATCCATTCAAACATCCGACAAACGCCTCCCAGGGCAGCTATTGGGCGGCAGGGAACGCGGCGAACACCTGGTCGAATACGGAAAATTACGGCAGCCAAACGGCCTCCTCTTGGGCGTCTCTCGTTCAGCAAGAGTGGAACGGCGCAGCCAAGCCCGCCATGAGCGGAGAAGCAGCGGGAAGCGGTTGCAACGCCACCTCGCTCTTTGCCACGATGGCTAGTGGCGCCTGCATAAATCCCATGTGGTGGCAATACAATCAGGGAACGAACACATCCGCCGACATGACGGCGGAAAGCAACTTTGCGACTTTCGTCAACGGCATAAATTTCGCCGGGTTCTCGAATTTGTCAAAGGCGACCGTGACGGGAGGCGGTTCTACGGCCTATGGGATAAAAGGCGATCAGGGCGCCTTCGGCTGGATTAGCGGAGCCGCGTCGGGCAGCCTGAGCATTGCGGGAATGGCAAACGGCACCTATGCCGTGACGTTTTTTAACTGCGGGACAGGGGCGGACATTTCCACCAGCAATGTAACGGTGTCCGGCGGCTCATTGACCGCGACCATTCCTTCAAACAGCGCAAGCAGCGTTGCGTTCAAGGCGCTCAACCCGAACGCGGTGCAAGTCGTAGAGCAGACCGCTTCGCGGGAAACGCAGATCAGGCCCATGGTAAGCTATGAGAACGGCGCATTGCATCTGCTCGGACCGATAGCGGCAAACAGTGTCGTTGACATCACGACAGCTTTGGGAGCCACGATAGCGCGTTATAAGGTAACTGACGCGAACGCAAACACGGTGCGGATCAACCGCCTTGGGCAAGGCATTTATTTCGTCGGTATCACGTCCGGCAATGCTAAAACAATGCAGCGGCTATTTGTAAAATAATCTGCTTTAAAGAAATTGCATTAAGGATGGTAATGTAAGGGTTCAAAATTTTGAACCCTTA
>JBAVGL010000274.1:0-2010 GCA_049684795.1 Chitinivibrionales bacterium
ACAGGCACTTCGACTCCGCTCAGTGCCCGTCCCCCGCTATTTCACCCCCGACGACACCAGCAGTTTCTGCGAAAAAGACCGGCCGCCGGAAGCGATTGTCGCGCAATAAACGCCAGGATCCAGCCTGTCAATCGGAATTGAGGAACTGTTCGAACCCGAAATTTTATACCGCGCGATTACGCGGCCCGCGACCGACGTGATCGTAATGCCCGCGTCGCCGGAAAGCGGTCTGAGCAAGCGCAAAGCGCCATGATTGCAGGCAATTATTTGTTTGAAATTTTCCTTCGCTGGCGCGGCCTGTTGAATAACCCCGACCCCCGCCGGAGAAATGATTTTAAACGCGATGTCGGCCGCTGTTGAAGTGGGGATGGTCGTCGTCAGCGCCCCGCCGGTCACCGTTGCCGCGCTCGATGAAAGCACCGTTCCCGCGGTCGTGTTCCACCACTCCACCGTGCTCCCGCCGTTTGCCAATCCCGTCGCGCTCAGGCTCTTGCCGGAAAAGGTCCCCGTTATCCAGCCGAAGGTAATCTGGTCGCTCGATATGCCATAGGCGGTCGCGCCGGTCACGGTGATAGTCGCCTGCTTCAGGTTCGTCAACCCGGCGAAATCTATTCCCTTGACAAAAGCCACAACGGGCGGCCAGTTCGCCGTTATGGTGGGAGACCATACCGATGAGTTCGCGTTGAATTGCCACATGAGTGGCGTGATGGCTATACCGGTTGAGAGCGTTGACCACAGATTGATATGGGCGTTTTGGTTGGTCGATTCCCCGACAATGGCGGGTTTGAGATACCCGTTCCACAATCTTTGAATGATGGACGCCCAACTGGTGGCGGTTGTGCTTCCGTAATTTTCAGTGTTCGAAAAATCATTCACCGAATCCCCATGCGGCCAGTAATCGCCCCCGGAAGCATTCGTGGGATGTTTGAAAAGATCGTTCGTTTGAAAAAAAACGGCCATTTTCGTGGTCCAGGCATTAGCGGTAGTCTGGTTCGACCAGCCGTCGGTGCCCTCGATTTCGTCGATGGTTTGCCAACCTCCAAGGGACTGGTGGTATGAAAATCGCGCGATAATGTAACGATACATCTTCTGCTCATAACTCCACGCTGTCGTATCACTGTAAAAATTTACGGCTTTGGGGACGATTGTACTGTATGGCGTGGAGCTATAATGATTTGTCCACGAACCGGGCATTGTCTGTCCAAGTTGGTCATGGGGCCAAAGTACCATAAACATATGAAGCCCAAGCGCCTCCGACGAATCCAACAGGGAATCGACTCTTCTGCATTTGGGCTGATCGTACTTTCCTATCCCTGAAGCTATTGACTCTATCAGCCCGAAGCCGTCATTTTCACCGTTCCAATAAACATAGGAATTACATCCGGCGTTTTGCAATAGATGAAAACCGGGGAACGTCACGTTATATGGATAGCACGGGCCCACGCCGTAAAAGGACGTGCCGTCGTCAAGCTTCAGGTACCTTTTGTTCGAGGCGATCCGAATCCAGCCGTGATTGGCGGAGGCAACGCACGTGAACGTTCCCGAAGGGCCCGCGATCGTTCCGGTTGGATCGGTTGCCTGGGTCGTATAGCTCCAGGCGCCGACTTCATCCGGGGCGAACCTGATTTTCCACGATGAATTATTTGAGGCGTCAACGCCGTAGAACCCGTAGATTTTCCACGTCGCGCCCGACGGCGCGGTGAATGTGGCCGATAAATCGATTTCATCGGGGTCATACGGGTTTGTATAGGCGCCGGTAAGCCCCACGACGAACTCGATTTTCGCATACTTGCCAACCGAAGTCGCGCTGGCGGTCACCGTTGAAATGCTCGGCGCCGCCCAAAGCGCCCCCGCGGAAAAAACGACAAGCATTACAGACAAAACAATCATTTTTTTAAACATAAAATTTCTCCAATTATTGACCCACTAAGTGAATAAGCAGCCATATTTGGTTGGCAATTAACGTGATTATGTTCCGAAGATGTAAGGGTTCAAAATTTTGAACCCTTA
>JBAVGL010000275.1:0-7335 GCA_049684795.1 Chitinivibrionales bacterium
TGTTTAAAGTTTAGAATAGCCCTATCTTAATTTATGCGATTAATGCTCCTCACACCTCGTGCAGAAATTATTAAAACAGCAAACAACATTACTACCATAATAAGCAATATGGCAAACTCTGATGATTATTGCTTCGACGATGCAAAAATAACCATTAACGATAATGTTAAATATAATCCTTTTTAAACAAAAAAGTAAAACTATTTTTAAGTATTTTTATTCATATGCTAATCTCCGTGGAACGTTTTATGATACAGATGTTTTTATCAAAATCCACGCATATTTAACGTTTTTACAAGAAAACCAATACTATAAATTAAATGAAGGGAGAATAATATTCTGGGACTTATGATACAGAATTTAGCTTCCTTTTGCCGATGTTGCCAACTATTATTCTAAAATCTTTTTGCTTCCTGTTGGAAAGCGTATTTTAAAAAAAGTGATAATTATTAAACCATTTTCTTGAATTATTCCACTATATTTAGATATAATCAGATAATAATATTTTGAGAGGAGTGCAGGTACCATGAAGAAAAAAATATCCGTGGGAAGACGAAATTTTCTTAAGATGACTGCAGCAGGCGCGGCCGGACTGGCGCTTGCGAATGCAAACAGGGTCTTTGCGGCCCCGGCGGCCTGGACAACGGGCATGGCCATAAACCCGAACATCGACAACATGCGGGTCGTGTCGTGCCATGATACCGCAATGATGAACAGTACCCCAGTGTCAATGACTTTCGCTGCCCAGAACGCAGCGGCAAATACCGCGCGGATCCAGGCGAACATGGACGCCATGGCAATGTCCTTGGCGCAGAAAACCACGGCGGCGGATGCGTGGAGCACCATATTTCAGAAGCCGGCGGCAAAAACATGGTCCCAGGTTAAGGCTGCCATAAAGGTAAATACCATTGAACCTAAAAACATGGCGCGGATCGCCGTTGTGCAGAAATTCTGCAATATCCTTCTTGGATATGGCGTGCTGCCCGCTAATATAATCATTTATGATGGCAACACCACCTATGCCGCAGGGATCTCAAATTATACCCCTTATTTCAGCCTGACCGATTCCACCAAGATTCAGGCGGCGGTCAGCAGCTATAATTCCCTGATGGGTGGCACGATCAACGCCACCGTTCCCGGCGAAAATACCGTAGCATGTTCCGCAAACATCGCAAATGGCACGATCGACATTCTTATTAATATATCGAATAATAAAGGACACATTTACATGGGCGGGGCGACGATAAGCATGAAGAACCATTTCGGGACCTTTGCTCCGAGCCACACCGACACTACAAACTACGTATTTAATATCAACAAAAGCGACGCCATAGTCGGAGGAACTCCTCCGAGACAGCAATTGTGTTTTGTAGATTCCCTGTTTGCAAACAAGGTCTCAAACACCGGGACGCCGGAGTCCATGCCGTGCTACCTGGTCATGGGCGTGTTCGGTCCGGCGGTTGATTACCTTACTGTAAAGCAAATCCGCGAGCCGGTCCTGGGCGCCACGCACACCGAAAGCGTGATCGACTCCTATGTTACGGCCTTCGGCTATGCCACGACCGACCCTGTGTGGGTGGTCGTGCCGCCGACCGCCTCGGGAATCTCGGGGCCGGGTTCCCGTGAAAATTCGGGCCAATCCATGGATTCTTTCGAAGTGACCTTGTCAAACGGTCGTGGTCCGGCGGCCTCCGTCCGTTTCTCGGTCCCCAAAAACGCGGGATCTTTTCAAGTCCTGATTACCGACATGAACGGAAGGACCGTGCGGAACCTTGATGTCCGCTCGTTAAAAACCGATAAAACAATTCTGTGGAACGGAAAATCAAACGGCGGCGGAATGGTCTCGCCGGGGAATTATTCCGTCAAGGTGCGCTCGGGGAGTGTCGAGCGGACGGGAAAAATTATAGTAAGCTGATCACGGCAGATACGTTATCCTCGCCGTGAACACTCCGGAGGTCTTTCCTTTTGTGTCAAGAGCCTTCATCCGGAGCAGATACATGCCGGACGAGACCGGTCTATTTCCCGCGCTTGCGCCGTTCCATAAAAATTCCTGCTGGCCCGGACCAATGGCGCCCTGGCTTGACCACAACTGCCGGCCGCGAAGGTCTATCATCGAAAATTCCACCCTGCCGATCCCGTCATAGGGAAGGCTGTAGCGTATCCGAAGCATGCGGCCGAAGGGGTTCGGGCTTACGCCGAGGAGCGCCAGACGGAAAAACGCATTTGCCTTTTGCGCTTTTGCTATATAGGATGCGTTTCCAATAACCAGTTTCCGGAAACTGCTGCCCGACCCGGCGCTTACGCTTACGCTCTGCTGCGCCGACGGGTCCGCCAGCAACTCCGCGCCCGGGACCATGATGACGGCCTTTAGACCTTTCGGCAAAGCTTCGATGTTTTCAACATGATATGTTATTTCCCCCGTCGTGCCGCTCTGGGCGTTAAAGGCGAGCAGATAGGTTACGCCGCCGTCCTTCGCGCACAGCCCCTGAGCCATTTCGTGGCCCCATTGATGTAATTTATCGTCGCAAACCCGTATTCCGGCGCCTTCAATGAGGGGCATCGCCGGATAAAATTTCTTCTGCGTTATTTTGCCTTCGCTTTGCCCGCAATACACCGTGCTTAAAAGACTTCCTTCGGCTGTGCGGCCCTTTATCCGCACGGACCAACCTTCCACCGTCTGCGCTTTTCTCTTTGCCGACCCTGGTATCTGATTTGACAAGGAGGTTGGTATGGCTGGAATATTCAGCGTCACCGGGACGCTGAACGGATTATATACGCAAAATCCGCCTGTAATCGAATCGGCCTTGTTCATGTGTTCCGGCGCCGTGGCGCCCCAATCGCTGTAATACAGCGGCTCTAACCGCCAGCGGCCCGTGGTGTCCTGCACGAAAATATTGTACTGCAGCGAATCCCCTTTGCCGCGCGCTTTTTCCGAATCCGAATTCGTCGAATCGATGATGTCTCCCACGCGAATTGAAAAATCAAACGGAAGGGCGACATCGGACAACGCTCCCGGGGCCAGCACTAACTTTGACGGCTGCGTCAGCGGGGTCGTTACGCCGCTGCCCAGATGAAGCACCGTGGGGGTTTTCGTCTTTATCCAGAACAGGTCGCCGGGAACAAAATTAAACATCCAGCTTATCGAGTCCGCGTATTCCACCCACTTGTTGTCCGGATTGTTCGCGTTCCCGTCGTACGACAGCCATCTGAACAGCCTGAATTTCATAATGTCATACGTCCACCCGCTTTTGGTTCCCAGGTCTTCAAGAACAATGTTCGCCGGGGAAGTGTCCAGCGTGGTCGTGACCCACAGCGGCGTCCATTTCATCGCCGCGGTCGATATGGTGTTCGCCGCGCTGTCGCGTATCACCTGGCGCGAAAGGTCCCTGGTGACGAAATGGACCGCGTCGTTTGCGACAAAAATCGCCCGGACCCCGGCGCTGTTGGTGACGTCCAGGGCCGGTATCTTGACATACACCGTATCCTTCGCCTTGCGCGTTGTTCCCGAGAGCGTGTCTCCCGGCAAATACGCGTTACCACCCTTGGCAAAGCGGTAAACCCATGAATCGTTGACGATATTGTCGGTTATTTCCAGCGTGTCGTACACCACGCTGCCTGCCGTCTCCGGGTTTTTCGTCGAGCTCAAGACCCGCACCGTTGGGGCCATGGTGTCAACCATGGCGATAAAAGGGTCATCCAGGTCTTTCGTCAGCACCGACACGATCCAGTCCGCGGTGTCGATGTCGGTGTTGTACATAACTGAAAATGCGCCGGTTGAGTCCTGCCGGTACATACGGACGTCCTGCAGCGTATAGCCTTTGGGCACCAGCGAGGAGTCGACCTTGAGCCCGACATGCATCGGGTATGAAGCAAGGTCTTCCGTAAAAGTAAACCCGATGCTCACCGGCACGAAGCCGTTCAAGGCGGCGGCCGGGGCCTTATAGATCCTTAGCGTGTCCGGCTTCGGAATGGGTACTGTGTCCAGAATATTTTCATTGATCAGCCGTACGCGTCCGCCGAACGCCAGTACCGTATCGTGCGGCGCGTTGAAATACGTCACCGTCTGCCACGAGACGTACGAAGGCGTGGTCGCCTTCGCCTCCGACGAGTCCGTGGGAAGGGCCCATTTCCCGTTTCTGTACATCCACATCGACACATAATACGTGGCGTTAAGCGCCAACGGCCCGTTCAGTTTGACCGCCGCGCTGTCGGTCTTGCTCTTTACCGTGATTATCTGGGTCGGCAAGGTTGCGGGGTTTTGAGGATAATTATTCAGGGAATATTCAATTCCCACTTTAATGTTCGTGTCCAGCATGTCAACATGCCAGACGACAAAGGGCGCGTTTCGCGTTGTGTCAAACGTGCATTTCAGGATCTTTACCGTGTTCGCCAGCGTCGCGGTGTCAAGTGATGCCGGCGTCGAGTCTTTGGCCGAGGCGCTGTCGGTGACCTTCGACCAGAGCGCGTTTTGCAGCACCTGGGCGCCGAAATAGTACCAGTGTTTTTCCAGAAGGCCCGTGGCCAAAATCGCCGTGTCCGTAACCGCGGGAATGAGGGTGTCGTACTGGGCCGCAGGAATGCTGTCCGGGCTCGGAGGCACGGCTTTCAGGCCCTTCCAGATACGGATGCGGTCGTAGCCGCTTATTTTGTTCCAGGTCAGTTGTATTGCGCTCGAGCTAATCGCCTTTGCCTTGAGCTTGATGGGGTTTGTCGGCCGTATCCGGCCCACCAGGAACGATGTATCTCTTTCGGCGCTGGTCATGAGGTTCTTTCCCATTTCCTCCACGGCCACGTAGGCATGGGTCGTGTCGGTGTTAAACCGCGGGTCGCGTATCTTGTACGTAAAGCGATTGGCGATTGCCCCGCTTATCAGGGCGCTTACCGGGAACCATTTCGTGTACGAGTCCGAAAAATTCACGCTGTCCCTGAGCCCGTACCATACGGCGACAGAATCCACCTTCCCCGTGTCGATGAGTGAAATATTGTCAAGATACACGGCCGCGGTGTCGACGCCAAGGTACTTGCCCGAAATAACGAGGTTATTTACAGGCGGTACCGTGTCCTTCATCAAGACCAGCGTGCCGTTGCCCCCCTGCATGACGCTTTTTGTCCCGTCGTTCCAGTTAAGCGCGGTGCCGAAGCCGTACAACACGCTGTCGGACGGCGCCGACAGTGGCACGGTCACGGTGTCTTTAAAAGGCTTGGCCGCGCCCTGCAGGGTCGTTATGTTTATTGTCTGGAGCAATGCGCTCGTCGACGGGCTGGACGGCAGGGAGTCTTTCCTGAAATACAGGCCCAATGAGTCCGACCACGGCGCGACCGTGGTTGTTTTCGAGGTCGGGATCGAATCGTAATTACTCAACGTCAACTCGACCTTCGTGGTGGAAAGGCGGCGCCCGGATAGTCTGGTCGGGTTGTCCAGCTTTGAATACACGTACACATAGGCGGGCTTTATCGTCGAATCAACGCCGCCCGGTCCGGTGATTTTAAGCTTGACCGAATAGGACCCCGGCTGTTTGTACGTATGTGAAGGGTTTTTCGTTGTGTCGGGGGGCGTGCTGTCGCCGTAGGTCCATTGCCAGCCCGTCACCGCGCCAGTTGACAAATCGGTAAAATTGACCGTTATCGAGTCGCGCGCGGTGAGCGGCGTTCCGGAAAAAGCGGGTTTCGGCTTTGAGTAGGAAATGGAAATAAAATTCGGTTGCACCATTGAATCCATTACGGTCCCTGCAAATGCATTAAGTTTTACCGAGTAGGCGCCCGGGGTCGTGTATTTGTGCGTCGGGTTTTGCACACTATCTTTGGTATTATCTCCAAAATCCCACTTCCATTTTGAAACCCCACCAGTCGATGAATCAATAAAGGATACGGTGAGGCTGTCGATGCCCGTTTGAGGTGAACCGCTGAACGCGGCCCGCACCACGCGCAGCGTGCACAAGGCGCTGGTGTCGGCGCCCGATGGATTACGGACAATGCAGCGATATACTGATTTATCAATGCCGGCCGCGACTGAGGCAAGGGTGAGCGAACTGTCTGCGCCCGCGCTATCGGTCCCGTTTCTTGTCCACGCATAAGTAAATGGCCGTGTGCCGCCGCCGGCTTTAACTGAAAACACAACCTGGGTGCCTTTTTCGACGATTTGCGAGGCCGGCTGTTGCGTGATTTTAGGGGGAAGAATCACGTGGAGCGTGCATGCTTTACTTGTGTCGAAATAGGAACTTTGAAAAGTATTTTGCACAGTGCATTTATATCGTGTATTATTAAAGGTCGTATCAATATTGGGCAGCGTCAGCGTATCGCTGTTAACACCAATGGCCACGGGAGGATTGGTTTGAGACATCCACGTATACGTATACGGCTTGGACCCGCTTGCCACCACGACAAATTTTGCCGTTCCGTTAACTGCGGCGGTTTGACTTACCGGCGACGAAATAACTTTTACCGGCGCAAAAACTCTAATCGTACATGGGGCAGTTGAATTGCCGCCGGAACCATTGGACGCGGAAACGATGAAACCGGCGGAATCAAATTGAACGGTCGGCGTTCCTGAAATAATCCCCTTTGTGCTATCTATTTTCAATCCGGCGGGAAGAGGAGGCGATATCGAATACTTTGTAACATAGCCGGTTATCTTTGGGGTATCTGGAACAAATGACGCGTTAATCAAACCCGAAAGGTAACTTCGCGAATATGAAAAATTACCAATTGAAGTGATCACGTGCAACGTGCAAAGACTGCTCGAAACATATCCGATGACATTGGTGACCTTGCATTGGTATGTTGACAAATCATAGGTTGCCGGAACTTGTGTAAGCGTACATGCTGGACTGTTTGAACCGACAGTAGTTGTTCCATTTTGCGTCCAGGCGTATGTTAACGGCCCGGTCCCGGCTGCCACAAGGCTAAAGATGGCGGTGCTGTTTGCATATACGGCCTGGCTTGTCGGTGTCGGTTGCGTTGTTATCGAAGGGCTTGATGCCAGCGTAAGGACCACGTCGTTGTTATTTGTTCCCCCGCGATAGCTCACAACAAATATATATGGAGTGGTGTTATATATGCCGGTTATCGTATCGCCTTCCGGTATACCGTTAAAAGTGCCGGTTATCGCGGCTGATCCGGATTGATCCAATATGTCGAATGTTCTCCCGGCAAGAGGAGCTTTTGTTAAATTCAACTTCAAAGTCGCATTATTTAACGTATCTACTCCGAAAACATTGATTTTATCGCACGTGCTGTCTCCTATATCAACGGAATAGATGGAACCCGATGATAAGGTCAGGTTGCTATCTGTCGTAAATGTCGCGATCCCGCCGACTCCGGGGGAAATTGTCGCGC
>JBAVGL010000276.1:0-13017 GCA_049684795.1 Chitinivibrionales bacterium
GGTTCCATGTCAAAACAATTTTTTACTTTATTCCTTTTTATTTTTCAATGTACAGCTTTTTCTTACTACAATTTTAATTCTGGTGATGAATTTGTCATAGTGGACACCTCAATTAGTGATGATTGGACAATTTGGAGTAATAGCTATGAATATTCCTATATAAAAATAATCAACAAAACAAATGCAGGAGATTCAACACATTTAAAAGTATATGTAATAGACACGACTTATAAAACTTCTATGACAGATTCGGCATATCTATACATTCAGGATACTTTTTATTTAATATTTGTTAAAGATTCCCTTGTGCTTGTTTCATATTCAGCTAATGATTCAGTTGTTGTTTTAAAAATTAAAGAAGATTTTGAAAATTATTTTAATCTGCCTGCAAATACTACTCAAATTGGTTCTTATACAACCCAATCGAATCAATATCCGGTATCAAAATCAGATTATTATTATTATTTAAATAATACAGTAATTCTTTACTATTTCTATGAAGTGGGGAACCATAACTTTTTTTCTGATAAAAGAGAACTAATTGAATATAATGGTGCGACTATAATTCCTGAAAACATTATTCAAAATATGTCCGTATTATATCAAACGAAAAAGTACGAAAAGAATTGCAAAAAATATGAAGGAAATATGTTTTATGTAAATGGAAGAATTGCAAAATTGCCAAAAAGTCAGAAAATATATATTAATATTAAGAATAATTTGTTTATTAAGTAGAATGAATACTTTCATTTTTATAATTGAAAAAAATGAATATTAAAACTTCAGTATTATGGGCTTTCTTTGCCCGGTCTTCTGCCTTCATGGTTTTGGCAACCCTCCTTATTTGTCCCGCCGGGGCCCAGATGGTTGCCAGCAAAACCGTCGTGGGCCAAGCCTATATATCGTCCGAATATATCATCAATGCCCGCGCCGACTCGATCATGATGTGGCTGGCCGTTCCCGAAGTGCTGGCCCGGATTTCGGGATACGAATTCCGCAGCGGCGCGAAAAGGCTTATGAGAATAGGGGATGCGGCCATGCTCGTTCCTCAGAAAGACACCTACGGCCAGCGTGACACGGGCGTGATCATGATAAGTTACCTGAAACCCGCGGAAATGTGGTTTACTTTCGAGCCGGAGAACGGCGCGTATGTTTATCAGGACCAGTGGAAATTCCTTCCTTCGGCTGCCAACGAAACGAAGGTCCTTTTTCTGGAGCGGTACATTGATTCCGAGGGAAAACAGTCTCCGGGAACCGTCGAGGAATTGACGAGGCTGATCAGGGAGCGTCTTGTAAAGCTTAAGGCCATTGTTGAACGGAGATAATCCGGGATTGCATTCAAGAAATTGTAGGGGTTCAAAATTTTGAACCCCTACAACCGCGGAAATGAGTCAAAGTTATGTATCGTTTATCAATTGTTTTCGCCATCATGGCGGCGCTGTGCGTCAATGCGGCGCTTAGCCAGATGATCGTGAACAAATCGATATACGGCCAGGTATATTCCGCCGAATTCACGGTCAACGCCAAGACCGATGTGATTCTTAAGCGCCTTGGCGACATCGATTCCCTGGCCCGGATCATGGGGTGCGTTAGCAGGGGAGGCCCTTCGAAAAAATTCGCGCGTGTCGGCGACGCCGCCCTGTTCATTCCCCGCGTTAATGCTAAAAACAGGGAGTACGGGATCGTCATGGTGACTTTTCTGAACGTGCTTTCGGAGGTCCGTTTCACCTATCAATCCCTGACCGGCGATAGTTTTTTCCAGGACGCGTATAAATTTTCCTCTTCCGGCAATAATTCCACCGATATTTCTTTCGTAAAGCGCTTTATCGCGGACGATCCGCAGTCCCCCGAACAAATCGCCGAACGGACGAAGATGGTCGAAGGCTGCCTCGGCCGGGTGAAAGAAATGGTGGAAAGCAAATAAAACCGAATTGATTTGTTTGACGAAAAAATCATTGTGCCTTTGGCTCTCGAAGGAGCGGCGATATGCGCGTAAGCGCGGTTATTTTTCTGCTTTTCTGTTCAATGCCGGTTTCCGCGGCCCTCCAGCGCCTGCAGCTCCAGGATTCCCTGAAAATTTCCGACGTTTGGTCGGGCCATCCCGTTGATTTCGCCTTTATCGCCAGGGGCGACAGCCAGTACGTCGCGTATTACGATACGGCGCGGCGCATGACCGTCGCGGTTCGCGGCCTGCGGGACAAGGCATTCCGGCATGTAAATCTTCCGTCGGTCATCGGCTGGGACTCCCATAACTACATCGCGCTGGCGCTTGACAGCGCGGGGTACATCCACGTCAGCGGCAATATGCACGCTTCGGCGCTGGTGTATTTCCGCTCCACGGCGCCGTACGCCATCGACAGTCTTAAGAGCGCGGCCATGGTCGGCTCCAATGAAAGCAGCGTGACCTATCCCGTTTTCATTATCGGGCCTTCCGGCCAGTTGATCTATTTCTACCGCGACGGCACCAGCGGCAACGGCAACCAGATCTTCAATAAATGGACCATGTCGACGAAACAATGGTCGCGGCTCTTTAACCAGGCCCTTATCGACGGGCAGGGTCAGAGAAACGCCTATATGGGCGGCCCGATCCTCGGCCCTGACGGCTATTACCATGTGTTCTGGATGTGGCGGGAAACTCCGGATGCGGGAACGACGCACGACGTCAGCTATATCAGGAGCAAGGACCTTTTAAACTGGGAAAACGCCGACGGGACGAAATTGTCGCTGCCCGTCACCATAACCTCGCCGGGGATACTCGTTGACTCCATTCCGCAGAACAGCGGGCTGATAAACCGCGGCGCCATCGGTTTCGATTCACAGGACCGGCTGATCATTACCTATCACAAATACGATGCCACGGCAAACCATTATACGCAGCTTTACAATACGCGCCGCGAAGGGAACCGGTGGAAAATATACCAGACCAGCCAATGGGCGTATCAATGGGTCATAAGCGGGACCGGTTCCCTTGTGCTGCAAATAACCTTCGGCCCCGTCGAGCTTCAGCCCGATGGGAGCCTTACCCAGTCGTATTACCACGTTCAATACGGAACGGGGATTTGGGAGCTCAATGAAACCGGGCTTACGCCGGCATCAACGCCGATTGCCAGCATGTGGCCCGTCGGTCTGGAACAGGCGAAACGGCCGGGCATGGAAGTGCATTGGCTCAAATGCCATGGACCGGTGTTCGCGGCGGGCACTTTTTCAAATTCAACCTCGTCGCCCGATCCGGACCCTTCCACGGTCTATGCCCTGCGCTGGGAGACAATGCCGGAAAATAACGACCAGCCGCGCGACACCATTCCCGCTCCCACGGCGCTCATGCTCTACACATTCAAAGACCCAAATGTCACGACACACGTTGTAACGGATGCGCCTGAGACCCGGTCCGGAAGCCATGTCTCGATGATCGTTTCCGGCGGGAAAAAAGTCCTTATGAGCCTGCCGCGGTCCATGGCGGCGCCCGGCCCCGTCCGCCTGCATGTCGTCGATATACGCGGGAAAACAATCGCGGACCGTTCAGTGCCGGCATGTCCATGCGCGTGGGACTGTAAAAATGCCGCCCCCGGTTTTTATTGCGTTCAGGTTGAAGCGGGGGCCATTGTTGACAGAAAGGGTATTTTTATCGGCCGGTGACGGCCCCGGGGAACGGCCGCGCGTCGTGATTTCAACGAGTCAAGACGCATCGGCGTCGAGGCTGAAATAATTTTTCGCATTGGCAAAGCAGATGTCCCGCACAATCCCGCCGATTAAATCAAAATCGCGCGGTATGTCCCCGTTTTCCATGTCCCTGCCTAAAGCGCCGCACAGGATCCTGCGGAAATACTCGTGCCGGGGAAACGATAAAAACGAGCGCGAATCGGTGGTCATGCCCACGAACCGGCTAAGCAGTCCCAGGCCGGACAGCGCCTCGAGGTGCCTCGCCATGCAGTCTTTCTGGTCAAGAAACCACCATGCCGGCCCGAGCTGCATTTTTCCCGCGGTCGTCCCGTCCTGAAAAGCGCCGGCGATGCTGACGAGCATTTCATTGTCCGCGGGATAGATGTTGAAAAAAATTGTTTTCGTCAACTGGTCCGTGGTATCGAGCGCGTCCAGAAAGGCGCACAGCGGGCGCCCAAGCGGATTGTCCCCGATGCAATCCACCCCGGTGTCCGGCCCGAGGCTTTTGAAAATACGCGTCCTGGCGTTCCGGATGACCCCGAAGTGGAGCTGCTGCGCCCAGCCCCGCCTGTGGTTCATCCTGCACAATTCGAGGAGCATGGCGGTCTTGAATTTCAGGATCTGGCCGGCGTTGAGCGGCCTGCCGGAGCGGGCGAAGGAAAAAATCGTGCTGATTTCATTGGGGACCGCGCCGTCCGTGGTCAAGGTTTCGAACGCATGGTCGGAACTCCGGCAGCCGTTTTCGTGGAAGAAGGCATGCCTTTTATCAAGAGCTTCGAGGAGCGTTGCATACGAGTTTATGGCGATGCCGGAGACCTTTTCCAATGCGTTGATATAGTGATTGTAGGCAACGGGATCCTCGATGGCCATGGCCTTGTCGGGCCGAAATGTCGGCCGGACGGTTATGGCGAACTTTTCCCGCTTGAGCTGCTGGTGCCAGGAAAGATCGTCAACCGGGTCGTCGGTGGTGCAGAGAAAGGCCACGTTCATCTTTTTCAAGAGGTTTCGTATTGAAAAGGACTTTTCCTTGAGCCGCTCGTTGCAGTGCGCGTAGATCGCCGGGGCTGTTTTTTCGGAAAGCAATTTGTCGACGCCGAAATACCGTTTCAACTCAAGATGGGTCCAGTCATAGAGCGGATTGCGCACGGCTTTGGGCAAGGTCTTAGCCCATTGGGAGAATTTCTCCTCGTCGCTTGCCGTTCCGGTTATGCTGTTTTCATCGACCCCGTTGGAACGCATGGCCCGCCATTTGTAATGGTCGCCGCCCAGCCAGACCTGGGTGATGTTTTCAAACCGCGCGTCCTCCGCGATAAGCCGGGGCGAAAGATGGTTGTGATAATCGAAAATCGGCGCGGTTTCAGCGTAGTCATGAAAAAGCCGCTGGGCCGCCTTGCAATGCAATAGGAAATTTTCGGATAAATATTTCATTTAAACATGTCCTCTCTCGAAATAAAACTAACCCACAAGGTGGATAAGGTTCTGTACGGGTAATTATCTACTCTAAACGCGTATATAATTCGCCTACAGAACTTAACCCGGATAAAATTACCAGTTTAAAAATAAATAGAAACCATAGGCTGCGATAAAAGGAATTATAAAGACAGTGAAATTTCTCCTTGCATTTTCCTCATAAATAACATATTATGTATATAAAATATCACATATATAGACTAAATAACCCATTAAAATATCAAATATAATGCTTAAATAACCCATTAAAATATTGAAGCAATGAAAAGAGATTTAGAAAAAGAACTGATTCGCTGGAAAAACAGCAAAGAGCGCAAACCAATAATTATTCGTGGAATGCGTCAGGTTGGAAAGACATGGCTGGTAAGAGAGTTCGCAAAAAGTCATTTTGATTCTTACGAAGAAATCAATTTTGAGCAGTCGCCCGAATTAAAATCTTGTTTTATTAAACCCGATCCCGCTGAAATCCTCAAGCTGCTCCAATTGAATCTTGAAAAAAATATTGTTCCCGGAAAAACCCTTCTTTTCCTCGATGAAATACAGGACTGCCCGCAGGCTATATTGTCCTTTCGCTATTTTTTTGAACAAATGCCGCAACTTCATATAATCGGCGCCGGGTCACTATTGGAATTTACCTTCAATTCAGATGATTTTCGCATGCCCGTAGGGCGTATCGATTTCTTATACCTTCATCCCTTGTCGTTCGGGGAATTTCTTGAAGCTTCGGGAAGGCGGCAGCTCCGTGAATATTGCCAAAACGTAAATCCGGCCGAGGCCGTTGACAATGCGCTGGAACAAAAGCTCAGCGGCCTTGTGGCCGATTATTGCCTTTGCGGAGGCATGCCCAGGGCCGCGCGGGCAATGGTTGAAGATCATGATATTGAATTGGTGAACAGGGAACAG
The DNA here is from genome assembly GCA_049684795.1 of Chitinivibrionales bacterium. GTDB lineage: Bacteria > Fibrobacterota > Chitinivibrionia > Chitinivibrionales > FEN-1185 > JBAVGL01. The sequence goes on from JBAVGL010000276.1 coordinate 6,034, forward strand.
CTCTCCATCATCCAGACCTATCGGCGGGACTTTGGAAAATACGCGAAAAGGATCTCCTCCGAACTCATGGAAAAGGTCTTTTCGAGCATGCCCGGCATGGTTGGAAAGAAATACAAATACGTGGAAGTCGACGAAAATGCCCGCGCCGCGGATATACGGAAAGCATTGACAATGATGGAAAAAGCGGGGATCATGAACAGGGTTTTTTCCACATCGGGCGCGGGGCTTCCGCTTTCCATGCATAAAAAAGAAAACGTGTTCAAGGTATTGTTCGCCGACGTCGGCCTCATGCAAAGAATGCTGGGAATTTCCGCGGAAATTTACATGGGCAAAAATCTGTTGGACGTGTATCGGGGTTCGGTTGCGGAGCAGTACGTGGGACAGCAGCTTCTTGCGTTATTGCCGCCGTATTCCGACGAGGGGTTGTTTTACTGGCACAGGGACAAGCTCAACAGTCAAGCTGAAGTGGATTATTTATGGCAATTCGATTCGCATATTATTCCCGTGGAAGTCAAATCCGGGAAAACCGGAAGGTTACGAAGTCTGCACCAATTTTTCATTGAATATAAGCCGCCCCTGGCGATAAAAATATCACGCAATCCCCATAATTTTCAGGATAATATACTTTCAGTCCCGCTGTGGGGCATAGAGGGATTGGATAGGCTTTTAAAACGGTATCTTGTCGCTTAAGGCCCTATGTCATCCAGCAGGGCTTCATACGATCCGAATGCGGCCAGTTTTTTTCCCGCCTCATCGACCGTCTTCGCGCTCCGTATGCCCGTCGTTTCCGCAAGAAACAAAATGTATCCCGCAACACGCTGCGCGAACAGCAGCCGCGCCTGGTCGGAAATCCTGTAAAAGCGGCTGCGCTGCTCATAGCCTTCAGCGGAATGGTCGCCAAGACGGTCTATGCTTCCTTTACCCGCAAGAATGAAAAGGAAATTGTATTCGAACCAGAACGCATGGTCGGGCGATGGTTTGACGCTGTCAAGAGTCTGCTTGAGACGCGCGGGCGATTCGAATACCGCATCGACGGTCAAGCCTTCATGCTTTAGAGACGACGCGATGAATTCCCGGGCGAAGTTTCTTTGCGCGGGGTCTTCCGAAAAGGCGCCTTTGAGCGCAAGTTCCTTTGTAAAGGCATACCAGTCGGCCCATAATTTTTGGTCTTCGGGGTCCGTGGAAGCCGCCAATGCCGTGCCCATTTCATAAGTGTACCGGCCCGACGTTTTCACCTCGAAACATCCTTTTGTAGCGCTGCCCATGATCCGGTAATTTCCCCCGGATTTCCCGCTTCCGGAATGGAAGCCGATTGAAACGCCGAACGATGCGGCCACGGCAAACAGGGCCTTAATCTTCTTCTCCAATGCGGCGTTATCGGCATAAGGAATGTTTTTCTGGAAACCGATGTTGGGGGCGATAAAATTGAAGCGCATTCCCATGGCTTCGACGAGCGCAAGGCACACAGCCAGCGTCTGCGGCGTGGTTTCGCCGGGAAGCTCGTCAATGGAGAGCTCCTTGATCAGTTCCCGGCCCGTTTCGGTTGAAAACGTTTTCCTGCGGATATCGGCGTACAAGCCGTCCCGGCGTTTCACCTTTTTCATCGCAGGCATCAAGTAGACGACCAGTTTTCTAATATCGGCAAGGGGAATGTCCATAGGGATCGCGGCGATCCGCCATACGACCGCGTCAAAAACTTCCTGATCGACGGTCTCCTGGAAAGCCGCTTCGAGTTCGCGCGGGTTTTCCAGAGGTTTATGCAGCGACAGTTCCGGACTCATGTCATAGGTTATGTACGAGGCGAACAAACTTCCTTCCACGAGCTGTTGTTCTATGGCGTCGAACCTGCCGCCTATAGGCTGGTGGTCGGCGTTGAATCCCCACGGGATTTTATGCCGATGGAACCCATGCTTAAGCAGGGTAATAATTGACGCATGCGACATCCCGCGCACTGACTGCCCCTGGTGCCCTTCGGGAACGCTTGCGCCGATAAAAGGGAAAGGGACCTTTGTAAGCCGGTCTTCGAGCATGGCCTCAACGTCGTACACGAGTTCGCGGGGAATGGAATTCTGGTTTGCGGTAACGGGCAGGCTAAGCGCTTTCATGGCCCACGCGACCGCGGGCCAGTGAAGGGTGGTGAACCGCGCTCCTATGCCGAGACTGGTTTTTTTCAAGCTTGCTTCGGCCCTGGGGAAAATGGTGGTCGAAGGGTCGGTTTCAAGCGCCAGGTTCTTGAGCCGAATGAGATTTGACCACGACAACGGGACGACGCGGACCATGGGCCCGACGGGAGCCGTGCCCTCGAATTCGGGGACTTCCCCGCTCGTGGTGATCAGGGCGCAATCGCCTGCGTTTTTGGATTCAATGACGAAAAATACCGCGTTTCCAATCCGGAAAATCGACCTGTGCCAAAGCACCATCTGTTGTAATCGTGCGGCGGTTTTTTCCGCTGACGCATGATCCGTTACCGATTCCAACGCGGTTTTTTCTTTCTTGACCTGTTCCAGAAGCCCGTTGAAATCCAGGGTCATTTCCGGAGAAATGGCCGGATTATGCAGAAGGAACAAATTGTTCTTTAAAAGAAATTCATTAATGGGGATTGGATTTTTCGTCATAAGGTAACCTTGTTCTTTGAAGTAATCAAATAAAAGTGAGCGGTGCTGAATTTTATAAAATAATTATATACCATAAACAACTGAATATAGTAAATCTTGCCAAAAAGTTATATTAAAATTCCATGTAATAATTATTTTGCTGATGTTCACCATGAGGGGTCATTCGACATTGCTAAAGTATTAATTTTAGTTTATATTAGTCTATATTACCAAAAGAAAGGCGGATTTATGGGCAAAGCTTCGAATTTCGTCAGTTTTCAATTCTTGTTCTTAGCGCTGTTCGTTTTTAACGCAGTCGGGGCCGTTTTTCAGCCTCCCCAGACAAACAGGCTAAAAGTGAATATAAACACTAACTGGAAATTCAATTTAGGCGATGTGACCGGCGCGCAAGCCGCAACTTTTAGCGACGCCGCATGGAGCACCGTGCACCTTCCGCATAATTTCCAAACGCTTCCCATAACCGGAGGCGCCTTCTATCGGGGCATCGGATGGTATCGCAAGCATGTTACTTTTGATAACACCTACAGCAACAAAATCATCACGCTTTATTTTGAAGGGGCCATGACCGTGACCCAGGTATGGATCAACGGTCAGACATTTCCCATCCATTACGGCGGCTTCAGCCCGTTCTGCTTCGACATCACTTCCGGCTGTAAATTCGACGGCACCGACAACGTCATCGCCGTCAAGCTCGACAACACCTATCAAACCCAAGTCCCGCCCGAACATCCCGACGGCAGCACCACCGAGTTCGAACTGTACGGGGGGATTTACCGCGACGTTTACCTCATCGCAACCGACAAGCTCTACGTTCCGCCGCCCATCCATACATGGCTCTCGGGCTGGACCGACCAGGGCGGCACGTTCATTTCATACCCGTCGGTAAGCGCCGCGTCGGCGACCGTCAAAGTCAACACGTGGGTCAAAAACATGACCGGAGCGGCGGTCGCTTCCTGCAAACTGTCAACCTATCTCGTCGACTCGTCCGGCAATGTCGTGCAGACCGTGGAGACCACGCAATCGGCGGCCACGACCGGGGTGACGCTGTTTTCCCAGACCATGACCGTTTCCAGTCCGCAGCTCTGGTTTCCATGGGCGCCCAAATTATATACGGTGTACACGGTGGTTTCAAACGGCGCGACGGCCGTCGACATAATCAGCACGCAAGCCGGTATCCGCCAGGTCACCTACAACAAGGCGTCGGGCGTGTACTGTAACGGCACGTATTTTAAAATCCTGGGACTCAACAGGCACCAGATGTGGCCCTTCGTGGGCCACGCGGTGCCGAACGTCCAACAGAAGCGCGACGCCCAGAGGTTAAAGGAAATAGGATGCAATTTTGTGCGCTGTTCCCATTATCTGCAGGACGACGCATGGCTTGACGAGTGCGATCGCCTGGGTATTTTTCTCTGGGAAGAAATCCCCGGATGGCATTGCTGCACCAACGGCGGCGTCCCCCCGCCCGACACGGCATGGCGACGAAGGCATTACGATGAAACGCGTTTCATGGTGCGCACGGCCAGGAACCATCCGAGCATCATGATATGGGCGCCGGCCATCAACGAGGCCACGTCCGATCCCACGATCGAGCGTCCACTCAACGACCTGTGCCACCAGGAAGATTCCACGCGTCCCACGTCGGCGGGAAGGCTTGTCGCCCCGCAGGGCGCCGGATCGAACATTTACGATTTTTACGCCGAGAATTGCTTTACTCCGGGATCGCTTCCCAACGCGAATCCCGATCCCAATACGATCGGGTTTTTGAACACCGAGCATACCGGCTACACCTACGGAGATTCATCGATACGCGCCACGTGCCCGGAATGGGCGCTTGTCGAGCACGCTGAACTCCATTCGATCATGACGGAGCAGGGCAGGCAAAGGGCGTGGCAGGCCGGAAGCCTCGGCTGGTGCGGCTATGATTATTATACCAACCGGCAGAACCTGGGGATAAAATACTCGGGGGCTTTTGACATAATGCGTATCCGGAAATTCTGTTCCTACTTCTATCAAAGCCAGTCCGCGGCCGACAATTACGACGGGTCAGTGCATCCCATGGTCCACATCGAAAGCTATAACCGCTCCGATTCGCCGCTCGACCGCAAGGTGTACAGCAATTGCGACCAGGTGAAGCTGTACCAGAATGGCGTGCTTGTTGCCACCCAGTCGCCCGACGCCGGAAGGACCTTGGCGCATCCGCCTTTTACTTTTAAGAATGTCGCCTACGCCGCCGGAACGATGAGGGCCGAAGGCCTGATCGGCGGCGTGGTCGTTGCCAGGGACAGCGTTAAAAGCCCGCTTACCGCGTCGGCGCTCAGGCTCATCGCCGACCCCGATACGATCGAGGCAAACGGCGGCGATTTCAGCAGGGTGGAGGCGTATGTCATCGACGCCAACGGCACGTGGGTGCAATATACCACTAATTCGGTCAAGTTCACCATTTCCGGATCGGGCGACCTTATCGGCGATAATCCCATAGCGGCCCAGTCGGGCGCTTGCATCACGCTCGCCAGGGCGCAATTGACCCCGGGAACGCTCACGGTAACCGGGACCTCATCCGGGCTTACATCCGCAACGGCCACCATTGTCGTGAAGGGCGCCCCCACCGATGTTCTGCCCGCCTTAAAGCCGGCCCTGCGGCCTCCGGCCGCATCGGTTAAAGTTGTCAAGGCCATAGGCAGCAAGCTTGCCGTTCCCGCGGGGCCGGGCTCGGTCCGATGGGTCGCGATTTACGATCTCATGGGCAATCTGGTGTACAAAAAGAAAACAGATCAACGGACGATCGATCTCCGGAAGGAAATTGGAAAGTCCGAGGGCGCGTATTTCGTGAAAGTAAGCCCTCTTCAGTAAAGGTTTTTTAAAGCGAAATATTCTTCGGAAGAGCAAGGGGAGGCGGAAGAACCGGTTCGTGAAAAAAAATATGCGTTTATTTGACCTGTTTTCGGTTTGTATTTGTGCGGTAATCGGCAGCCCGATCATCGGATTTTCAGCCTTCGCCGTCCTTTACTCCCCGGCGCAATCAAACAGGGTTGAATTGAATTTCAACACCAATTGGCTCTATGCTCCTTCCGACGTGCCCAGCGGGCAGTCGACGACGCTTGACGAAAGCGCTTTTTCCAGGGTTTGTCTGCCGCACGCCAACAAGGTGATTACCCATCATCTGCTTGTTGATCCCAGCGATTTCGAGTTTGTCTCATGGTATCGCCGCCATTTTTACGTTCCAGCGGCGTACACGGGCCGAAGGGTGCTCGTGGAATTCCAGGCGGTTTCCCAAATAGCGACGGTCTATGTCAACGGCGCGCTCGTCGGCTCGCATCAGGGCGCGTATACGTCATTTACCCTCGACATCACCGGCAAGGTCAATTTTGGGGACACCGTTGACAATGTCATCGCCGTTCAGGTCGATTCCCGGTATCAGGCGACGATCCCGCCCCAGACCGGCAACACCGTTGACTTTCTCGTGTGGGGCGGGATCTGCCGTGACGTCACAATGATCATCGTCGATCCGGTCAATATTCACTGGGTATTCGCGAGCGCTGACTCCGCTTCGCTGAGCACCGCGAATGCGAAAATCAACGTGCAGGCCAAGGTGTATAACCAATCCGCTGCCGCGCAGACCTGCACTATACGCGCCACCGCGGTCGATTCTTCGATGACCGTCGTCGGGGCCGCGACGGTTTCCGCGTCAATTCCGGCAAACGACAGCGCTACCGCGGCCGTCGTTGATTCCATCGGCGTCCCGCGCTTGTGGGGTCCGGACAACCCGTACCTGTATAAAATATTTACGCAAGTTGCCTATAACCAGAACATCGCCGACGAAAAGATGGTGCGCGCCGGATTGCGCTATTTTGAATTCAATAAAACGGACGGCAAGTTCAGGCTCAACGGGCAGGTCGTGTTTCTCCGCGGGCACAGCCGCCATGAATCGTTCCCCTTTATCGGACGGGCGGCCCCCAACCGCCTGCAGCGCCGGGACGCGGAAATCCTCAAATACGATCTGGGCGACAATGCCGCGCGGTGTTCGCATTATCCCCAGGACCCGGAGTATATTGACAGGTGCGATGAAATCGGGCTGATGCTCATCGAAGAACTGCCCGGCTGGCAGACCTACGGCAACGCCGCCTGGCAGGATTTGGCGGTCAATGATGTCGAAGAAATGGTCGTGCGCGACAGGAACCATCCCGCGATCATTTCATGGGGCAGCCGCATCAATGAATCCCAGGACGATCCTAATGGTTTTTACACCCGGACCAATCTCAAGGCCCGCGCCCTCGATCCGACGCGGCCGACCTACGGGGCCAGAAATATATTGACTAGCGTGCTCACCGAGGATATTTACGGGTTCAATGATTTTCACTTTGCTTCGGGC
>JBAVGL010000277.1:0-2661 GCA_049684795.1 Chitinivibrionales bacterium
CACGCCAGAAATTGATTGTTGAATTCCCAGTCATCACATGCGATTGAAAATGCTCAAACCCGGTAAAAAGAAAACCAAAATAACGAGCATGAATGATAAGGAAGCAGGAAAGATATGCAAACAAAATAAACCGCATCTGATAAAGTTCATGTCGTGCAAAGAATGCCATATGAAGCGCTATGGCCAGCGCCAATGGCAGTGCCATGAAATGAATGACTGGTAAAACGCTTATGGAAATTATTGCGATAAAAAGAAAAACCTTTAATCGATTGAGATAAAAATAGGCATAGCACCCTACACCAATTGCCGAAAAAGCCAAAATAAATGAATTGTCCCCAAGTTGACGGGTGTAAAACCAGAAATACGGTGATGCTAAAACAATTGGAATGAACCATTTCCATAATTTTAATGCGCGCGATAATAGAAGTAATCCAAACGCTGTGGAAATAACCATGAATGCGGCGTGCAGAAGTATCCATCCCGTAGGACTTCGCGTTGACAAAAGAAACCCCTGATATATCCACGTTGGAATCGGGCCGTAAGGAAGGCCGACTGTCCCATAAAGGCCGATTTCGGCCAGTTTATGGTTATTGTTTGCATCACGCGCAGACAGAAAAAGCCAGGGTTCATCATAAATGAAAGGGGCATCGTGCGGCCAGATCAGGGGAATGCACATAAAAATGATTAATATAAGAAAATAGGCCAATCGATGAGACATAACCTGCTTTCGCGCGCATAATAAGTAAAATGTCAGATTGATATATCTATAGTACAAAGTAATTTAATTATTTCAAATTAACGCTTTTATTTCAAAAATTTTGAACTTCCCTATCTTACTTTTAAAAATAATACCGTCAAATGATGACCCATTATAAAGTCGGCCTAAGGATGAAGAAAGACGTTCGCATTGATCGGAAAGCAAAACAAACCGCACGCGGTTTTTTCTGCATGCGGCCGAAAACTCTTCAAGCGAAGCGATGGGAAACTCGGGATATTGTTCATTGTAAAGATATGTTTCCCATCGGGTCGCGCCGCCGTTGCAATAGGGACGGTACGGCGGCATGGTCCTGAAATATATACAAAAATCATCGGTAAAAATCTCCTTTACGTTCGTACAGCCGCATTTTCGCAGAAACACCTCTATACGCAAGTTTTCTTTATTTTCAAGGGTTCTGTGCATTATGAGTCGGGTATCTTTGTAAAGAAAAAATGACAGCAAAATCAATAAACTTCCTGGTACCAGCACATTGATCAACTTGAATAACCGTGTTATTTTTTGAAAATAGACGGAAATTTCTTCAAGAAATAAACCCAAACAAAGAAACGATAAAGGAAGCGGCAGCAATTGAGACCGCCCGCTTTCCATTGCCGCAAAAAACAGGCAATAAGAAATGCTCCACATTAAAATTGCAAGGCATAAATTTTTCTTTATTGGTTCCTTAATGGCAAAATATGCTACAAGAGGAGGCACATAATCCGGAGCATGGCGCAACAATGAAACAAAATACCTTCTTAGAAATAACGGAGGATCTTGATTGATAATCCAAAAAAAAGAAGGCGGAAATTGAAAGGAGCTTGTTCGATACCAATCGATATGATACATGAGATTGTAAATATTTATCACCGCAAAAGGAATATGATGCGGACCGGTTATACAATAAAGGATCAACTGCGGTGCATTTACAATGACTAATCCTGCGAATGAAATAAGTACTAAGCGCCATTTATTCCGGTAAACCAGGAAAAGGCAAAGAAGGAATAACGACGAGCCGACAAAAACATGGTACCTGAAAATTGCCCCGCATCCTAAAATCAGTCCTCCAATAAAAAACTTTCCTTTAGATTCACGCCCGTTGTTTAATATTTGCAGAAAGATTATTATCGCGCCTATTTCAAAAAAGGCGATGGATGCCGGATCGGGTCCGGCATTTGTAATATACAGAAATAAACTTGGAAAAAAGGAGAGAACCATTACTAGCAACAGCGATATTTTTTGACTTAATAATTTTCTATAAAGAATTATCGAGGTAAAAAGAATAATTGCACCGAAAAAAATATTTCCCAAAATGCCCGGTATTTCGGGCGGCACGCCTTTAATCCCAATGATTTTAAGGAATACGTAATACCCTATTGGATAATGCATATTATATAAAGAGTATTTATTTTCAAAAAACAAATGTTGTGACCCATAAAACAAGTCCCAAAAATCATTATGCGTCTGCTGAAACCCGGTGCAAACATCAGCCGCGATTCCTAGCAAGATGTACAGCAAGATATAAATAACAGATGAAAAATGAATATTTTTCTTTTCGGCACAGTTTCGTGCGATATTTTTAGCAAAATTAGACATAATTGCTTTTTCAGACCGGAGTTACATGCCGGTTTACATTTTAAATAAAATATTTTTGTTTTTGTACATTTCCTTGCAACGAAAAATATACGCTAAAAATGCGCTTTCCACAACGGGGTGAAGAAAATAATGTTCGCTGCCAGAAAACAGTCGCACAATGCCTGTTTTGCCAGTCAAATTTGACAATTCTATCATGCTAAGCGTATATTTTCTTCTTATAGTAATCTGATTTTTTGCAGGAGGAAGCGATAAAAACAAAAATATGAACGATACGAAAGGTTCTTTTTTTGCCCCCCAACCCGCCTTAAATC
>JBAVGL010000278.1:0-3945 GCA_049684795.1 Chitinivibrionales bacterium
GCCTTGAGCATGATCCGTGAAGGCGCCTTTCCCGCCCATGTCGACGCGGTATTCGGCCTGCATGTAAGCACCGACCACGCCACGGGCCGGGTCGGCCTCAAGCCGGGCGGCGATTATTCGGGCGTCCTGGATTTTGACGTGCGTGTTAAAGGAATCGGCGGGCATGGCGCAACGCCGCATAAAACCGTCGATCCTATAGTTTGTTCATGCGCCATGATCATGCAATTGCAAACGCTTATAAGCCGTGAAAGCCCCTCGTTTGAACCTGCCGTATTGACCGTGGGCTCGATCCATGCGGGAACGCGGCATAATATCATTTCTGACGAGGCGGCCTTTTTCGGGACCATTCGCACGTTTTCGGACGCGCACCAGAATTTTCTCAAGCGCCGGGTCGCCGAGGTTGTCGCGGCCGTGGGCAAATCGTTCAAGGCGCATGGGTCCGTTTCCTTTACAAAATCATATCCTCCCGGCCATAATGATGAAAATATTACGAAAAACGCCGCCGACGCGCTGAGCAAACTTTTAGGGCCTCGAAATGTGGTCCTGCGAAAAACACCCACGATGTTTGCCGAAGATTTTGCCTATTACCAGCGGAAAGCACCGGGGCTTTACGTCCATCTGGGCGTCAGGCGTCCGGGCAGTAAAAACGCGGCGGGCATCCATTCCGCTCGTTTCCTGCCGGATGAGCGCGCCCTGCGTACGGGAATTGCCGTGCATGCGGGCCTGGCAATTGATATTTTAAGATGAATGGCCCAAAAACCTTTACTTGCAAGAAATGTTTTCGACGACCTTGCGCTGAGCTTCGGGTCTTCAACGCGGGTCGCGGTTGAAGAGTTTGGTTCCATCAGCTTGTTTTTTCTCCGGGCCCTTCGCGCCCTTCCCGCTTCGATCAGGAAATATCACCTCATATTCGAACAGATGATGCGTATCGGCGTAAGTTCTCTTTCAATCGTTTTCCTCGCGGCAACCTTCATCGGGGGAGTCAGCGTTTACCAGTACAAATATCTCGCGGACGGAATAATCCCCCTTACCTACCTCGGCATGGGCTTTGCCAAGGCGGTATTTACCGACCTTGGACCGGTGCTCATGGCCCTGGTGCTGACGGGAAGGATCGGCGCGAAGCTTGCCGCCGAGCTCGGCACCATGAAGGTCACTGAACAGATCGATGCCATGACTTGTTTGTCGCTCGATCCTTATGCATATCTTTTAACGCCACGGATTCTGGCGGGTTTTTTAATGACGCCGGTGCTCATCGTCTTCACTTTTTTTTTCGCCACGGTCGCCGCCCAGGTTATTTCCTGGGTCGCCTTCGACCTCAACCCGTATACCTTCTATAACAGTATGCGGTATATGTTTAAAACCCGGGACATAATCATCGGCATCGTGAAAGGCTTTGTTTTCGGCGGCGGAATAGCGGTCGCGGGTTGTTATTACGGATATCTTACCAGGGGCGGCGCGATCGGCGTGGGAGAATCCACGAAAAAAGCGGTTGTCGCCGCTTCGATTCTTATCCTCTTCACCAACGTCGTCATCAATCTGATTTTAATGTGATCGTAGCCGCTCGCTGAGCCGGTCGCTGAGCGAAGTCGAAGCGAGTCGGTTCAGGCAAGTGTTCCCTTCGGCTTCGCTCAGGGAACATTTGTGTTACGCGAATTCCTTCAGATACTTGAGCGCGTCGGCAATGGTTGGCTGAAGGGCGCTGCCGATCATCCTTGACAGGCCTATAATCTCGAACAGGTTACGCACCTCGTTGTCGGGATGCTGAGAGACGACCGCCGCCATGTGTCCGTGTCCGTCGTCGTGGCACCATTTCCAACAGGACATGGTCGAAGCCAGGCCTTCGCTTGATATGTAATCGCAGGAGGAGAAGTCCACTATAAACCGGCGCGTGGAGCCTTTCCGCAGAAGCTCCATGATGCGCTCGAATTCTTTTGCCTGAAACCGCATAAATGCCCTGTCAACGGCGTGGATTATTGCGATGTCTTCATCGAAGGTAATTCGAAAGGCGGGTGAGCCAATTTCTGTGTCATTCGACATACTTGTCTTCTCCATGGGAGATGACGCTCAAAAATTTTTCAGGATCGTCGGTCTCGATGAGGGCCTTTCGGACTTCTTCATACGACATGATCCGGGAGAGGGAAGAAAGTATTTGGGTATATTGGCTTGAAGTATTTAACGGGGAAAGCATCATGAAAACAAGGTGCACCGGTTGTTCGTCGATTGCGTCAAATTCAATGCCTTTGATTGACCGGGCCGCGATCATGTAAACCCGGTCTATGCTTTCCATGCGAGCGTGGGGGATGGCGATGCCATAGCCGATGCCCGTGGACATTTCCGCTTCGCGGTCCAATATTTTTTGCACGACCAATGCCTGGTCTTTCAAGTCATAGAGAGACGCGAGATATTTCGCCAATTGGGTGAGCAGTTCGGTTTTATCGGACGCTTCTAAATTAATTATTATGGCATTTTTCTGAAGAATGTCCTGGATCCTCACAAATCCTCCGTCGGTTTCTTCGTCCTTTTGGCAATGAATACCGACACTCTGCCTATCACGTAAATGGAGAACCCCGTGATCGCTCCGGCAAAGGCGCCCTGCCTGAGCATATAATTGGCATATTTACCGGCAAATAAAATTGCCAGAAAGCTTGAGAAAAAAATCAGGAACCCGATGATCATTATCGTAAGGCCATGCTTAAGGTAAAAATTCAGGAGAGATTTCATTTTTTGCTCATGATAAAATATATGATTTCCACCTCAATATTAGTTTTTTGTCTTTAATCTTCTGCCGGATAAATCAATTTCGCCCATGTGCTTTGGGGGATTTTGGATAGCCCTTCAAAGACTTCTTTTGCCGCCCTGGCATGTGCGATGGAAATACGGATTTCCAGCTTGTTTTTTTCAAAGGCCGGGGATGGCATAAAAACCACCCGTGAGGACGGTTCGTTTTCCAAAACGGCGCGGGAAGTCGCGGCCGCGGTCTGTTTCCAGGTTTTCAGGGCCCCGCTGTATGCCGGATATTTCCAGGAATGCAATAGATCGCGAACCGCCTCTATTTTTTGCGGGGCATTGAGTGTTGCATCGTTCATGATGCCCGTTATTTCTTTTGATTGCAATAAATCCGACATAGGAATGCCCCTTGAGAAAGCGATTTCCTGGAGCCATTCCAGAAATTCGTGTTGCGTTTGCTGGGACAATTTCATGTCTTTGAATATTTCAAGGAACGCCTTCCGGTCTGGTTTTGCCAGTAAGGAGAAATCTTCTGCATTACGGATATTGATCCGGTCTTCCGCGACCGCGTCGATAATGTCGTCGTCGCAGGCCGAAAGCGGCTTGAGCTCGAAGCTCAAAAGCCCCGCTTCGGCCAAAAGACTTTCGCCAAGCTCCCCGGAATAATTTTCAAGGAGCCATTTAAAAAAGCTCAGCTTTTCCCTGTTATGCATTGGTCTACCGGTGTTGAGCGCAATTCGCAATAATCCGATGCTTTGTAAGTCCAAAACCTTTGAAAAGACAACGCCCATGCATTTCTTTGCATTGTTTTTCTTAAGGGCCAGAAACCGCTTGCAGCCGTCGACAATCACATATCTGTCGCAATTTTCGGTTTTGGCGACAATAATCGGCAAAATATTGTCGATAACCGTCCCTGAATGTAAAGGTGTTTTCTCATCAAAAAGCCCTTCGGGCAGTGCAAGTTTTTCAATCGGCGCCGAAGCAAGGGCAGTGTCCGGCATCGTACCGAGGATTTTACATATTTCTTGAATAGCGCTGCGCGATACGTTGGTAACGTTCATGCTCTTTTTCGTTTCCTCTCTTTTTATTGCCTTTTGCCACGATCAAGGCCTTTTTGACAAGCTCCTGACGCGCAAGCCTGCGTTGTTCGTCGGAAAGTTTCTTGCTCCGCAAGATGGCCATCATGCTTTTAATGCGGAACCTGTCCAGCACGGGAAT
>JBAVGL010000279.1:0-2226 GCA_049684795.1 Chitinivibrionales bacterium
ACTCATGGTTCCCTATTGGCCCGACGTCGCCAGGAACCAATCGGAGGCTGAGCCAATTAATGAGTTCGCTCGCGTATTCGACTCGCTCGACAAGGTCGTATTCTCCACGACATTGAAACAAGGTGAAGGAAACAACACGAGAATTGTGCGCGCAAACGTTGCGGAAGAGGTGCTTACGCTGAAACAGCAGCCTGGAAAAGACATTTCCGTAGGCAGTTTGAGCATTGCGTCCCAGCTTTCGGAACGGGGTTTGATCGACGAGTATCATTTCGTGATTCACCCGGTTCTTGCCGGTAAAGGACCGCGATTATTCGATACCGTGAAGCCGCGGGAGAGGCTTCTACTAGACTTTATCGGTTCGAAAACCCTGCAATCCGGCGTCGTTGCCCTTCACTACAGAAAGCATACGTGAGGAGAATATGAAACGAAAAAACAATTTGATAGGAAAGGAAGTTGTTTCTAAAAAAGGAAAACAACCTCAACTGTCAAATTTAATAACAGGCATGGGGCCACGTCTGAATGTAATTACTATCGGTGTAAATAATCTTGAACGGTCGCTTGCATTTTATAGAGAAGGTCTGGGCCTGCCTTCAAAAGGAATCTTCGGCACGGAATTTCAAGGCGATGAAAAGAAACCTTCCGGAGCGGTAGCCTTTTTTGAACTGCACGGTGGTTTGATCCTGGCCTTATATCCACGCGCTGATTTGGCTAAGGATGCAAACCTTCCTGATGGAACACCAAATGCGACAGAGTTTAGCATCGGTTATGCAGTTCACAATAGAGATGAGGTTGATGCTCTTCTTTCAATAGCAAAGGCCGCAGGTGCTACGCTCACAGATAAAGCCCATGACAGACCCTGGGGAATCTATTCGGGATATTTTCAAGATCCCGATGGCCATTTGTGGGAGATACTATGGAACCCGGCATTTAAATTTGACGATTAAAAGCCTTGATCCAAATCAAATAGGTTAAAAGGCAATTTCCAAACTTAATTGGCATGATAATTGAGGTGACAAAAAATGAAGGTGTTATCTTAAAACATTTTTCAAGGAGGTTTTTCTATGGCAGAGACATCGAAAAAGGCCACGAAAGGCACGAAACTCCCTTCCCAGCTCATCGATGAGAGAATTGTGGAACTTGGTGACTGGAGAGGCGAGATGCTCGCCCGTATCCGAAAACTTATCAAGGAGGCAGTCCCCGAAGTAACCGAGGAGTGGAAATGGAGAGGAACTCCTGTCTGGTATCACGACGGGATGATCTGCACCGGCGAGACGTACAAGGATCATATAAAGATTACTTTCGCTAAGGGAGCTTCAATGAAGGACCCTGATGGTTTGTTCACCCAGGATGGAACAGTGAGGCGCGCTATCGACTTTTACAAAAGCGACAAGCTAAATGAGAAATCTCTGAAGGCCCTTATTCTGGCAGCCGTTGCTTTAAATACGTCCAGCCGCAAGACTTCCCGTATGAAGGAAGTGAACCCGAACGTGTGATGGTTCACCCGAGCACTATCTGTGGGATTCGCCATGACAAACTATAGAACCCTTCGGGTCGCCGATCGCAAAGAATGGCGCGCATGGCTTGAAAAAAACTTCGACAAAGAACGGGAAATCTGGTTGGTTCTCCCGAAAAAGTCTTCCGGACAAAAGCGCATACTCTACAACGATTCCGTTGAAGAAGCTCTTTGCTTCGGCTGGATCGACAGCACTGTAAGAAAACTAGACAACAGCAATGCCATTCAGCGGTTCACTCCCCGAAATCCTAAATCCGGCTATTCGCAATCCAATAAGGAGCGCCTGCAACTGCTGCTGAAACAGGGCCTGCTTCATCCGTCAATAGCGGAAACCTCTCAAAAGGTTCTTAAGGAGAAATTCGTTTTCCCCGCCGATATTCTGGCAGCGCTGCGAAAAGACGCCACTGCGTGGCGCAAATACACCTCGTTCTCTGAATCCTACAAAAGGATCCGTGTTGCCTACATCGACGGCGCGCGAAAAAGACCGGATAAGTTCAAGAAGCGATTGGCAAGCTTCATCGATAAGACGAGGAAAAACAAGCTGATCGGGTACGGAGGAATTGAAAAATATTATTAGGGCCAGCTTCGCGCTTTCCCCGCGTGCCCGGAGGCTCAACGTAGAAAACAAGAAGGAGGAGAAGATATGGAAACGAATCTAATTGCGAATGCGTCAATTGTAATAAATGCTCCCAAAGCGAAAGTGTGGGATGCCT
>JBAVGL010000280.1:0-10776 GCA_049684795.1 Chitinivibrionales bacterium
GATATAGCTTACGGACGTGGAAAATCGTTTGAAATTAAATCACAGGCCGATTTAATACCCAATGAACACGCCTTTTTAATGTCCTCAAGGGCATGATCAGAATCGCCCATCGCCTTTAAAGCTAGCCCCCGGCCATAATACGCCTGAGCATACTCTGAATTGAGCGCAATGGCGTGATTGAAACTTTCGATGGCGGGGTGTAAATCACCCATGTCTTTTAAGGCAACTCCGCGGTTATTGTATGCCTCCGCATAGTCCGGCCTCAGTTTAATCGCACGATCATAATCTTTCACCGCACGCTTGAGATCGCCCTTAAAACACAGGGCAAGCCCGCGTCCGTAAAAGGCCGAGGCGGCTTCACCGGATTCAGGGTCAAGGCTTATTGCCCGATTGTAGGCTGAGATCGAGAGGTCTATTTCACCTTTATAGCAATATGCTGCCCCCAGATTATTGTATGCCATAGCATACCTTGGAGCCAAACGGATGGCCTGAGAAAAGTCCTCAATGGCCCGGTCGAAATCGCCCGCGGTTTTAAAAACAATCCCGCGGTTCCCGTATGCCTGCGCATATTTAGGATCGAGCGCTATTGCCTGGTCATAATCTTTAATTGCGCGGGCATTATCGCCAAGTGCGGTATATGCGTTCCCTCGGTTATTATAAATCGGCGCGTACGCCGGATTCATTTCTATGGCCCGGTTATAGTCCTCGATGGCGCGTAAATAATTATGCTCGGAAGCATACGAGAAGCCGCGATTCGTAAACGCAACGGAACTCGGAGATGTTTTGATAACGTCGTCCCAGAGAGTAAAACCATCATGCCATATAACGCAGCGAATATAGGTCAAACAACTTAAAATAACTACCAGCGCGATGCCGCCCGCCACGATAGCGGCCCGTGCGGCCTTTTGCTTTCGGAATGTGTTCGTTAGAATAAAAGAGCAACCTGTTGCGATAATAAAATATACGCCGATCAAGGGAATATACGTATATCGGTCGGCAACATTTGTCCAACCGCCTGACGACACTATCTGAAGGACCGGCAGAAGCGTGACAAAATAGAACAACGAGCCGAAAACAACGATTTTCGAAGATCGGCGGCTGAAATAAACCGCCGCCGCAATGCCGCAAACCGCCGCCGCTGAAAGTGCCATTTTCATCGTTAAACCGGCATCATGTTCACCGGCGCTGTACAAAGCGCACAGATGGATGGGAAGAACCGTTTTCACCAGGTAAAAAACAATATTGTAAGCCGGGCCAAGAACGCATTGAATAGGAGTATAGTGCGGCCCCAGGTTCATTGAATCCTGTCTTGAAAAATAGGCGATAAACATAAAAATGGCGGAAAGGATAAAAAACGGCGTTTTTTCAAGCAGGGCTTTTGTGCCAACCTTGCGGCCCATCAAATAATCCATCAGGAGCAGAACAAACGGCAGGCTTACGGCCATGCTTTTTGACAGGAGCGAAAGAACGAATGACAGCATGCAAGCCGCCCAGTGCGCACGATTACCGCTTTTCCTGAAACGGACATATGAAAACAGCGAAATGAAATAAAAAGTCGCTGAAAGGACTCCCTTTCTTTCGGCAATCCAGGCAACTGATTCTACTTGCAAGGGATGAACGGCAAAGAGCAAGGCTGTCAGGAAGGCTACGAAATAATTACCGAAAAGCGCATAAATCAGACCGAATAAAAGAAGCGCGTTGACAATATGGAGAATTACATTCGTGAAATGGTACAAGGCGGGGTCCGATTTAAAAAGGGAGTACTCTCCCATGAAGGAAAGCATCGTGACCGGCAGGTAATGATTGAGATAACTGGACGAAAATACCGTAGCAATATGCCCGGCGCTGACCCCGTGGACATCGGGGTTCAGTTCAATATACCGGTCATCGTCCCAATTGACAAATCCGTTATGGAGCGAGGGTAAAAAAGCGATGAACGTTATGCTTGCGATGATCAAGCCATAGAGGAGAAAACGGCGGTCCTTCACGGCTGTTTGCGGCATTATTGCATCTAACCCACAAGGCGGATAAAAAACTGCATGGTTACATTATATTCGCGGTTTTCGTAGATAATGTAACCACGGTTTCTAATAACTGACATTCAGCCGGAACGCCCACCACCAGTCGCCTTTGCGTTCAAGCACGTCTTCGGTATATTGGTATTGGAGATTATTATTTATCGGACGCATGTGATCACGCGCGAATTGCAAAATAATTGAAAATTTGTCGACAATGGTCTTTTTCATATAGACGTCCCAATACAATGGATACACCTTTCCCGTTCCACCGCTAGGAAACAAAGTCGGTTCCGGCAAGGGCTGGCTGTTTTGGCCGAATATATAGAGGCCGCTGTTGGGATAGCGGTTGGGATACCATTCAAGCTCCCCGGACAAAACGTCAAGTACATTACATGTCGGGACGTTGAACCCCAGCATATACAATGTCCTGTCGCTTCTATTCGCATAATAGTTTCCGATGCCGCCCGCCGCAGTGTCCACCGCAACATCATAGTTATTATGATTTTCCCAGCCAGTAATGCACACTTCCCCATATAATCTAAAATCGTTTTTTCCGAAACCGTCCCATGGAATAAGCGGTTTGGGGTCTATGGCGAACCTTACCATGGGTTTTGTTCCCGCGAAGGTATAATGTTGAACACTGTCATTTGCATCAAGGTACTGGGTGGCGGAGTTCTGCGGGGTCGTTATTTTATTGTCAACCGGAAAAAGATGGGCAAAGCTGACTCCCGCGCCCACTTCAACTATTTTAAAAATGGAATAGCTTGCTAGATATGACAACGAAAAATCGACGAGGGGCGGAATCAGGTTTGAACTTGTCAATAAAATGTCCTGATGAAGGTCGTTAAAAAGCGTGCTGCTGGCATGAACACCCAACAACCGGGCATACGGACGATTGAACGTATTGATTACATATACCGGATACGTGCCGGTTCTGAATAAATAATCACCAAGATCTTTTGCGTCCGGATCGGTTTTGAAAGGAAAATAGCCGAACCCTAATTGCAGAAAAGGCGTTTCAAGATCTCCAATCGAATATACGGCCTCCGCACGGTCGGGATAAAAGGAAAATTGGGGCTGGTGACTTTCCCATATGGCCCACTGATCATACGGATAGCTGAAGGCCATTTGGCACTCAACGGTCATGAACAACTTCATTCTTTCAGTAAGGGAAAGTTGATTGGCATAATTAAAAAGAAACCGTTCCTGCCACGATTTGGTTATTTCCGGGCCATTCGTCGAGTTCGGACCGTTCTGGATGCCCTTGACTATTTCCCCACCCTCCAAACCAAGAAAACCGGATTGCTTCAAGTCCCAATTATGGGTGGTTGTGGTATCCGCTAAACAAAAGCTTGCCAACCAGAGAATGTTCATCCCAACAAATATTTGCCGAACCATATTTTTCCTTTCTTATTCTTGTAAAAAAAGCTTCAGGATCACTCCAGAATCAAAATTCGCGGGACGGCTCGACCCGGGATTATTTGCCGTAATCTCCAGAACGTTTCCCGATAAGACATAAATTGCGGGTATTGTTTTACCGACATAGGAAGAAGAGTCGCTTTTCGTTATTAAAATAGTTATTTGGGAAGGCAAAGCCACCGTATCAAGCGTAAAAGTCCCGCGATACATTTCATTTGAATCCGCGGAAACAAAAATAGAATCAACGGCCATTTTGTAGGCGTAGAGGGTTTGATCGGTTCCATTCATATTGGTTCCCGTCCACGTTCCTTCAAGTTGCGTTTTTACCGGGGCCTTTGGATTGACGGGATTGCTGCTTTTGCAAGAGATCAATGAGATGCCTTCAATCATCAGGATGATTATTATTCCGGCTGTTTTGGGTGAATACATGCCTTTTCCTTTTTTTAAGAATTGAAACAGGCTTATGGCTTAACAACGGATGGCGGAAAGCCACCCGTTGTTTTTATAAGCTTTTCCGCAGCCTGTATTTGTTATTTACCAGGGTGATTGCAATGTAATGGTTCCGGCAACCGGAAGATTGGCCGATGACGGACCGACGAAGACGGTATAATCATCCGGCTTGACATAAAACGCTTTCCTTGTCGTGTCCCAATAGGCAAACTCCCTCTCACGCAAAGTAAACGACACGGTCCGTGTAGCTCCAGCGGCGATGGTGACGCGCGCAAACCCCCTCAGTTCCTTCACGGGGCGCGGCAGATCGGGCGCGTTTTCATGCACATAGAGCTGCGCCACCTCGTCTCCCGCAATTGCGCCCGAGTCGGTAATGTCCACCGAAACCACGACGTCTTCACCAACATAGCAGGGACTATTGCTTATTCTAAGGTTGCTGTATTGGAACTTCGAGTAACTGAGTCCATGGCCGAACGGATATAATGGTTTCAAATTACACCGGTCGTCATAGCGATATCCTCTGCCGGTATCGGGGCCTTCATAGGCAACCGCGGAATTTGCCGAAAAAAATGTCGGAAGCTGGTTTGCCGCGGCGGGCCAGGTGGCCGACAGCCTGCCGGACGGGTTTACATCGCCGTAAAGAAGGTCCGCAAGCGCGTCTCCCTGCTCCTCTCCCGGATACCAGGCGACCACCACGGCCGGAACATTCGACCAGACGTCTTGCACGGCGGCGCTCCCTCCCGTCAATACGACGACGCATTTCTTCCCCGCGGCCACTATGGCATTGACAAGGGCCAACTGGCCGCTGGGGGGCTCAAGCGTCGCCGTGTTCCGGTCGCTCCCCTCGCCTTCGCCCGACACTCCCAAAACCGCTATCACCGCGTCCGCGGCTTGCCATTGCGATGAATCGAGGACATTGCCCGCCGCGAGTTTTGCGGTTATCCCCTGCGCAGGAGGCACTTGCAGATACGGATAAGTTCTGCCGCTGCCGGACGCGTCGAGCCGCGCTATATTGGCATATGGGCCCACAATGGCGACGGTTTTGCTTTTGTCCAAAGGCAGCACGGGCGCCGTTTCAGTCCCAAATTTTTCATTCTTAACCAGAACAATCGACTCGCGCGCGATTTGAAGCGCGAGCTGCTGGTGCGCCGAGCTTTTAAGATCGGAAGAATATTGGGTAACGGCGGCCCCAAGTTTGCCGATGACTCCCGCCCATGTTTTAGCGCGGACCACCCGCTTTGCCATATCATTGAGACGGTCGGCAGACACCTGATCTAACGTCACGGCGTTAAGAAGCGGCGAACCAAAATAAGTGTCCCCCGGCATTTCAAGGTCCTGCCCGGCATTAGCGGCGGCAACAGTTGACTGTACGGAATTCCAATCGGAACCAACAAATCCTCTAAAGCCCCAGTCTGTTTTAAGAATATCAGTCAGGTTGTGCGCGTTGTCGGAACAAAAAAGACCGTTTACCTTATTATACGCGCTCATGATTGACCAGGGCTTGGCTTCCCTGACGGTGTATTCAAAAGGCATGGCATATATTTCCCGCAGGGTCCTTTCGCTGATGTTAGAGCTGTAGGCGTTGGCGCCCGACCTGTTTGTTTCCATATCATTGCATATAAAATGTTTCGGCATGACTATGCAATTCACGCTTTGCACCCCACAACAATAGGCGACGCTTGTTCGAGCGGCAAGATACGGATCTTCCCCGAACATTTCCCAATCCCTTCCGCCGCGAGGGTCGCGGACCATGTTTATCATCGGGGCTTCAAAGATATACTTGTCCTTGGCCCAGGTTTCCTCTCCGAGGGCCGCGCCCAACTGGTAGATGAGCGCCGTGTCAAAGGTACACGCAACCGCCGCGGGACTGGGAAAAGCCGAGGCCGTGCCGCTCGCTCCGACGCCTACTCCCGTTGGTCCGTTGGTCATATAATAACCGGGAATATTCAGACGCGTATTGTCGGGCGACACGCGGGTGCCAGTCCCGTGCAACTGGTCAACCTTCTCCTGGGTCGTCATGAGGTTTACCAGGCTGTCGGTGATTTTCTCGATCCGGCTCGTATCAGCGGTCATGGTTACCCTGGCGGTATATTGGGCGGAAGGCTTTCCTGTAATTTTGCATCTGAAATAAATGGAATTCTGGCCGTTGATGCCGTTGACAAAACTCCTTATTCCCGCGTCGCCAGTCACTTGATACGGCGTGACGGCGGATCCGCCGCCCACGGGAACGAAATCAAGCCCCACATTCAATGAGTCCTGGTCTCCGACCGACAGGAAATAATTGATTTTTCCATAATAATCGTAGATTGTATCGCCGCCCTGAATGGTAATGCTCTGCAATTTTACGATTTTCACGGGCACCAAAACGGTGTCTATCGCCGTTGGCGCGGCCGATATGGCGGTGCAAAAAAGTATCACCGCCAAAAACAGTGCTTTAATCATTATGATCATTCTCCCTTAGTAAACCGCGATTTTAATGTTCTTCTTATACACGCCGCAAACAAGTTTTGCGAAGTAAATTCCAATACCGATTTTTTTATCGGCCAAAACGTCCCACCGAACGCTGCCCTCGCGGGACGCCACGGGAAAAGTTTTGATTTTCAAGCCGGCCACGTTGAAAATGGAAATGCTTCCTTTTTCCGTCGCACCCGGGACCGACCACGAAAACTCCACGAACTTTTTGCCCGAATAGCGTGTTTGTGAAACGAAGGACAGGTCTTTCCCGTTTGAAGATATTTTCCACGTTACGCCGACGACGGTCGGAAACGAAAACGGCACGCTGCTTTTGACCACGGTCTCAGAGGCTTTTGCGCCGATCACGCAAAGGAATAGCACCAAAATAGCAATGGGCTTCATGAAGGCTCCTTGATGAATAAGATGAAGCTCGCCCCATCTGCCTCATCGGGAGCGGCAGAAAGAGGCGAAGAAACATTATATGCAATATTCCGTTCCGGCCATTCCACGGATTACCGTATTTTCTCCCGCAGGTTGACTCCCGCGCCGGTGATCCGCACAATATTGACCTGCGCGCCGGACACATTTACGTTTGCCCATGAAAATTGCTTTATCGAATAGTTTTTTCCGGCCATGACAGGCACTTGCTTAGTGAAAAGCAGTTTCCCGATCAAAGAAAATACCGACAGGTCCACGTTCCCGCTTGTCGACGGAGAAAAAAACAACCGGTTATTCGTCAATAAGCGGGACCTGGGAACCGCCTTGATCGCCGCCGGACTTATTTTTGAGACCATCCCGACTACGTCAATATAAAAATGTCCCACGTCGCTGGTCAGCGCCGTGGTGCCGGCGGCGTTATGAATGAGAAACCTCACCTCACGAATTTTTGTTCTGTCCGCTCCGGCGGGAGCGGGAGGGAGCGGAATGGAAACGGTCCTCCAGGCGGTGTCTGAGTAAGCGCCGTGATAATTCGACGGCAATGTACCGATACTGTCTATAAATGCCGGAGCGTAGCGGTCAAGGGCCTCGCCGAAATAAATATCCACTTTATGATTTTGTAAAGGACCGATGTATTTAATGACAAGGGAATCGGCAATGACCATCTGCGTTGCCGGCGGTATGCCGATGTTTATGCTGTCTACCCAATTCCAGTCGCGGTCTTCCCACATCATTTTGCATCCGGCGAAACCTTGGGTAAATTGATAGGGAAAATTAAAATAGTACAAAATGGCGCTGTCGGTACTCAATGCATCGTCACGCAATTCCAAAATTGAATCCTTGGCCAACCCGAAGTACACGGTGTACGGGGAGGCTATGCTCGACGTGTCGACAAGTTCAACACCGGAATACAACGGCTGCCCGTAGTCATCGGTATACATCCAGAGGCCCGGCGGGGCCGTAACTTGACTGAAAACGATTCCTGCGCACATGACGAGCGCAAGCGTTACAGCGTCTTTACGAAATCGCATGAATCCTCCCTCTTCAAAAAGTTGTTTAAAAAATGAATAGAACTTCTTATCCGGCAGAGTGCTCCTGAAAAAACAAGAACCCCATTATTGTAACTCGGGGGAAAAGTCTTTTTCAATATATTTCATCCGGATTACCCTCGCATGAAGCGCGGATAATCCGGACGAATGATCTGGTCCGGCAAAGCCTGTGTTTTCAGACCCCGTTCAATTCTTTACTGAATGAACAAAACTTCCTTTTGCACGTTTTGTTTGTCTTTAAGCACATTCACAACATACACGCCGCGGGCCAGTTTGTTCGTTGAAATCGAAACAACATTCGAAACGTCTTTTTGCTGATGTTGATTTGAAAAAACGGTCCTTCCGAACAGATCAATAAGGTTAACGCTATAGTCCGGACCGGGCAGCGTAACGTTCACCCTGTCTTTATATTTTTTTATAAAATTCACGCTGACGACGCTCAAAGCCGCTGGCTTTTGAACACCCGTGGCGCCGGGGCCGTAAAATTCGGCTTCGTAAATCGAGAGGCTCCCGCTTGAGGCCGTGAGCGTGATGGTGCTTCCCGACGTGGGAGTAAATGTCGCATCGGAATAGCCAAGACCGCCGGCGGTCGTTCCGCTCCACACCTGCGTTCCGCCTACCGATACTTTATATGAATTGTCATTTTTAAAGGTCGTAAATTTAATATGGACCGCGCTGACCATTTGCGCGGAAGCCAGATTATATGTTATCGACGCCCCGGACGAACTCGTCGTTTCATTATCATCGTAGGTATTCGCCCCCGTGCTGGAGGTCACGGCCAACGTAGCGGGTTCGGGACTGAGAAGCACATACGGCGGCAATGGCGGCAGGTTAAGCGGCAGCCCGTCGTTGGGCATGACGGTCGTCAAACCGTTGGTAACGGCCACGGCCGTCGAGGTAACGCTGGCCGATGCCCCGGTAAGACCGGTGGACGAGGCGGTGACCGTTATGGTCCCCGGCGTCGAGGACGCCCGCACCGAAATCCTGCTTATACCGCATTCAACGGGAAAACTTGTCGCGAGAATGTAATTGACCGGAGCCGTGGTATGGTTGCCCGCCATGCCGCCACGATACTCGCCGGGACCGGTGACTGCGTACGTAATGGTATTGCTCGCCGTCGGGCAACGGTTTCCGGTAGCGTCAATCACCTCGGCGTCAAAGAGCGCGATGTCCGCGCCCGTGGCCAGCAGTCCCGCGGGACTTACGCGGGGCGTCAGCCGTATGGCCGCGGCGGCCCCGGCCGTGGTCCGCTGGTCTTGCGCCATCTGGACGCCCGCGGCGTTATAGCCGACCGCCTTGATGGTCCCCGCTGCATAAGGCACATTCGGGAACGTGAATAAAAATTTCCACTGCTGCGTTCCGAAACCCTTTGAAACGTTATTGAGGAACAACTCCACTTTGTCGCAATTGGACACCACGAACACCGTGTCCTTAACGCCATTCGGGGTAGTCGCGGGATATGTCCAGTGGCCGACGATATAGACGTCTCTATTGTCAACTTCGACCCAGCCGTCCCAGAAACACTTGAAGGCCCCATACGAGTCTTTCGGTAACCGCATCGCGTCCACGACGCCGCTGCGGCGGTAATTCTCGGCGCTGCGGGCGAAGGTCGTGCCGTCGCACATTTCGATCTTTACGCCGCCCTGATTGTATCGTGTTCCAGCGCCGCCGCCAGTGCCCGGCCGCTCCGTCCAGTACTCCCACCAGCGATTGCACTCTTCACGGATATACGCGTCTTGGTTCATGTTGTAGCCGGCAAGAGAGGCCGTGCCAACGTCGTTTACATGGTATTCAGGAGGTGAATATTGGTCCCACCATCTCCTCGGACTTTCATTCCTGCTGTATTCCATCATCCACATCGGTTTGCTTTTGCTTTTATCCACGTACATCATCTCGCCGCCGTATTGGGCGACTTTGCTGGCCAGCATGCCCCTGCAGCCGATCACTTTGCCGCTGTTAGGGTCGTATTTGGCTAGGGTATCCACCATTTCCTGCATCTGAGCGTCAGTGATGTCGGAATTGCCCGATTCATACCAGAACACGCTGGGATTGTTTTTGCTGTAAACAATGGCGTCCCTCATAACCTCTTCCCGCTGGTTCCACTGGCGGCCTGTCACGTCCGCTTCCGCGTCTCCCGCGGGCATCGCATACGATAATCCCATCCTGTCGGCGGCCTCTATTTCCGGTTTCAGCGCGGCTACTTGCATGGGCCTGACGGTATTCGCTCCCAGAGCCAGCATAAGGCTGTCCTGGAACGTCACCATCCATGCGGGGACACCGTCTCCGAGCGCGGGCCACGGGTTCTGGCTCCTCCACGCAAAGCCTTTAACATGCAGCATCCGGTCGTTGATTTTCGCGATCCCGTTGCTGAAATCCATCTTCCTGAACCCAGTCCTCGTTTTCACCACATCCGTGGCGGTCCCGCCGACCAATAGCATTGTATAGACGTCATAAAGATATCCATACCCTATGTTCCAGAAGTTCAGGCCCGTCACCGCGCCCGTTGCAGTAACCGTGGCCGTGGCCCCGGCGGCAATCGCCTGGCCGGCCCCGGTAAGCGTTTTTACAAGGTTGCCGTCTTTATCCACAATATCCACCTGATAACTTACCGTTTGCGAGGCGGTGGATTCGTTTTTCACCTGTGATGTTGCGGTTATGGTCGCGCTCGCGCCGGGTATGTTGTAGTTTGTTCCGTAAATGGCCGTTCCTACGGTTTTAAGATTCGTATACAGCGGCAGGGTCTGGTAGCATTTAGGAGTTATATGCAGATATGCATTCTGGGTAATGCCGCCGAAATTCGTCGTATACGAACCCCGGTTCCACTGAAAATTGGTGCCCGATGATGCTTCCACATAGCTATAGGAGTTGTCGGTTCTCACCGCAATCACGTTATCGGTGCCGTCGATATGAACATAGGGCGTTATGTCAAAACCCGATGCCATGACGCC
>JBAVGL010000281.1:0-2333 GCA_049684795.1 Chitinivibrionales bacterium
CATGCGAACAATAAAAAAAGGGGATTAAAAGGAATGAAGGAATCCATATCCGGACAACAAAAAGCCGGAAAGCCGATTTTAATTTCATGATATTCATAAATAAGAACCTCATGAAATTATTTTACTATGATTTATGAATTATTTCAATTATTTTCTGAACCCTTCTATCGATTGGTTACTTCAAAAGTTATATTTGTGCTTTCTACCATGGAGTCAAGGCTTATGGGCCATGCCGGATTTTCTCCGCACAGGGTTTCATGAAGCCGGACAAGTTCTTCAAAGTGCCCTTTTGAACTGACTTTGGTTGCAATTGATTTTATTTTAACGCCGTGGCCTGTTAAATTTTTATAATCATCCATGACTATCATTTTTTCATCAAAATGGATTTCCAAATATTCCTTGGAAATATTTTTGTTTCCAACGGCAAAGTACTCAATCGTCGCGATCGAACCGTCCTGATATTTAAGGATTATTGATTTATTATCGCTCGAACTAAATTTATTGGTTTGGGGTTCAAGGGATTCAAAACTTAGGTTTTTGATTGAGCACCCAACAAAAAAACCCATTAAATCAATTATATGGCAGCCTTCGCCGATTATTCGTCCGCCGTCTTCATGAATCCAATGATTAAGAGGAACATATCCTGCATTCATGCGGTAATGGATAAAAAGAGGGTTAATCCGCTTGTCAATGTGCCGCTTTATTTCCTGCGAGTATTTACTGAACCTTCTGTTAAATCCGACCATAAGCACGGGATAAGCACTGTTTTTGTTTTTATAAAATTGTTCGATAGCATCAAGCTCATCCCTGTTTATGGCAAGCGGTTTTTCCACAAAAACATGTTTCCCCGCGTTTAATCCTTGAAGCGTCAGCGAGGCATGGCTATTATGCCGGGTTGCTATTAGCAATAAATTAATTCCATTATCGTTGATAATTTCACTAAAGTCAGTTGTTGCGTATTGCGCGCCAAATCGAGTTGCAACGGATTTTGCCGTGTGACCGTTCTGGTCCATGACCGCAACAAGTTTGTATTTGTCCGCCATATTTGCCAGGTTTGGAAGATGCATGCCGGTTGCAAAGCCACCCGCTCCAATCAAAGCAACATTAATTATTCCTTTCCTGGAAATGACCGGCTGATTAATCTGTATTGTCCGTTCAGAGCTTCCCGGCCACATTTCTTTTAACACGGGCACGCCAAAGTCTAATAGAACGATAATGGGGCGATTATCTGAATTCCGAAGGGATTCAAACGCCGCCGTCATTTCTTTCGCAGGATAAACGGCATTGATAAGTTTATCAAGATTAATACATCCTGTATCTATCATTCTCAAATACTCGCTCATGTTCCTGTTCTCTGTCCAGCGCACATAAGCATACGGATAGTCAATGCCTTTTAATTCATAGTCCTTATCATAGCGGCCTGGGCCATATGATGTTGATATTTGAAAGTCTATCTCCTTTTGATAAATATCTTCTCGTTTGATTTCCATCCCGGATACGCCCACTAATATCACTTTGCCTTTTCGCTTGCACATTTTAAAGGCCTGTGAAAGCGGTTCACTGCCGCTTGTAGCTGCCGTGAAAAGTACCGCATCCGCGCCTAATCCCTCTGTCCAGCCCTCAATGATTTTCAAAGAATCCTCATCAGAAGGATTTACCGCGATTTCAACACCCAATTCTTTAGCAATAGCCAGCCGTTTATTATCTAAATCAAGCGCAGCAATACGTACACCGGAACTTTTCAACATTTGCACGGATAGCAACCCAAGAATTCCAGTTCCTATTACAACGCAAAATTCTCCAAATTTAAGATCGGCCCTTCTAACGCCATGCATGGCAATAGCGCCTACAGTCACCGTACTTGCATATTTGAAATCCATCCCAACGGGCATCTTGACAACCAAATTTTCCGGAACATTTACGATTTCCGCATGATTTGCAAATCCCGCTCCGGCCGCCGCAACGGGGTCGCCTATTTTAAATTTTGTCACGCCTTTTCCAATGGCCGTCACAATACCGGAAATTGAATAGCCCGTTTGAACTCCGGAATCTGAATTTCCTTTTATTTTATCATATACCGCACCGATACCCTGGCTTTTTATCATGTTAAGAGCTTTTGCCGCTTTGTCAGGTTGATTCAACGCCTTTTGGACAATCGATTTTCCGCTTTCAGCAAGACCGCTTACTTCAGTTCCAGCGGAAATACAACTGTTCACTACTTTAATGAGCACAAATCCCTCACTAACGCCTGGAACAGGAATATTTTCCGCGATGACTTTGCCTTTTTTTACGATTGCTTGCAGCATGATGTCCTCTTTACAATTTTTCTTTAT
>JBAVGL010000282.1:0-2134 GCA_049684795.1 Chitinivibrionales bacterium
GCTTTGAGTTGCGCCCACTGGTCGGCGGAAGGGGTTGCCGGGCTTCCCATGCCTTGCCAAACGCGGAAAGAATTGCTTCGAGCGCTGTCAACGATAAAATGTTCAATTCGAGCATTGGCAAAAGGGATATTATTGACGGTTAGAGTGACGCTATCGCTGTTATATGCGGACAAGTGGGTGTATACCATGATTTGCACGACGCTGGTGTCTTTTGATATCGTGGCAAAAGCGTTGGGGCCATTACCGAAAATTCCGCCTGTGCATGAAAGCTGAATATCACCCATTTGGTGAAGTAACTTAAACGCGTTAAACACCGGTTTGCCCACGTCCCAAGAATCAGGGATAGATGCATCGCCCCTCAAACAGAGTCCGTAATTGCCCGGAGTGTCATAGGCGGTAAAATGAGTTCCGCTTGACCAAAAATTGGACTCCTCGTAAATGTCGGACATGCACCAAAACCCATACATAAACGGCGTCGGGTAAGCCGCGCCATTGTTCATGAGCAAATGGATTGTTTTAACGACATAACTAGCGTTCTTTTCGCATTCACGGTCAATAATCGGATACGCGGAAGGGCCCCATTCGTCATTAATAATAAGACCGCCGAATTTGTTGTTAGTGCAGGTCCGAACAATTGCTTTTTGGTAATCGCTTTCCGATTGAGGAATCGAGATGCCCGTGGCATCACCGGGTTCAGCCGCCTGGTCAGAAGCATAACGATGATAGGAAACAAAATCGCATTTTGAACCGATTGCTCCGGTCGCAAGGTTTGACCCTCTGGTTACATGCCCAAGAAATCCACTTATCCAAACCGTGTCTATTCCGGCGGTAGCGGGACCCCCGATTTTACACATTGAATCGGCGCTCCGCACTCCTTCGGAGGCATAGTCATATAACTGGAAATAATTCTGTTGCGTCCCTGAAAAAAACGTCAGATTCGGTTCATTGAAAACTTCAAAAAACCATTGTCTTACTTCCGCCTGGCCATAACGATTTTCGCAATGCGTCACAACTGAATCACAGAGCGTTCGCCATTTGTTGAGGTCCTTTGGCATGGTCGTATTTCCGGAGGCGCCATTGTACCATAAGCAGGTGTTTGTTCCGGACGCCATTGCCGTGGGCGTAAAGCTGAATTCAAGAATCGGTCTTAGGTTGAGCGCCTGTGCGGCATCATACACTGAATCGAATTTGGTCCAGTTATAGGTTGAAACGCCATTAACCTCGGAATAAAGACCAATATCGCTATCAAAAATACCATGCCCGCGGAAATATTTAAATCCGCATTCGATCGCCCCGCGCCTGAGCGCATTCTGCATATTTCTGCCATAATAGGAACTCAGCATATCGTGCACATGGTCGGTTGAAATAAGCTGTTCGTAAAAACGGTTCCATTGCCCTGATTGTTGGTTTACATCCACGACAACATGGTATGAAGCGCCGTGCGCAATTCCAACCTGCATGCAAATAATGCAAAGAATTGCAAAGAATACAAGGGAGAATTTCCCTTTTATTTTTTTCCCCGACATTAGAAAACTCCTTATTATTAAGCGTTAAAAATTAAACTGCGTCTTTGCGACCCACCACCAATCACCGTGCATAAACAATACATCCGTTCTGTCCGAATTGCCTTGAACGTATGAAAAGGATTCCGGGATCAAATGATCGTGCGCCACCTGAATGATGGCTGAAAAATTGTTTCCCCAGTCTCTTTTCGCATAAAATGACCACTTAAGGTTGTCATTGCTGACTCCAGCATAGGGCAACGGTACATAATCATCATAAGTGGCCCGATAGCTGTTGGGATAAGGGGTCTGCCAATATTCAAGCTCCATGGAAAGTAAATCGAGCAGTTTAAAGCCTAAAGCATTTTTCAAAGCCGGACCGCATACGGGAAAATTAAACCCTAGCATAATCGGCATTCTTTGGGACAAATTCGTGTAATACGCTTTGCTTCGGGCGGTGTCCACGTTGTAATTCTTTAAACCGAGTATCGAAAGTTCCGAATAGATTTTCAAGTCTTCTTTACTGAAAATCCCTTCGGGTAAAAACACTTTCGGATCAAACGATAATCGCGCCATTACCTTGGTTCCCGAAAAGGTGTAATACCCCGAATCGAGAGACGTATCTTTTACCG
>JBAVGL010000283.1:0-2274 GCA_049684795.1 Chitinivibrionales bacterium
TCTCTGCTCCGTCTGCTCCTTCTTGAGAGCATCATTGACATAAATCATGTAACTTTTCCATGTCGCAATGGCCTCATCTTTTCGGTGGAGGTCTTCGAGCAATAACGCGTGGTTTTCATAAAATTCCGCCGTGTTCGGGTCAAGCGTCGTGGCGGTTTTGTATTCCTTGAGCGCGTCCTCGGGCTTGTTTTCTTTTTTCCAGTAAATATTTCCCAGTTGCCAATGCGCAGCCGCGTTATTGGGATTGGTCGTAATGCCTTCATTGAGATATTTTTTAGCTCCCGCAACATTTCCTTTTTCCATGAGACACCGCGCGGCGCCAACATAAGCATCCCCCCTGTTGGCCCCATCGATCTTTATGACCTGCTCATAGAGCGTCACGGCCTTTTCAAATTGGTTTGCATCTTCAAAAAAAGCCGCCAGATTCATTCGCGCATCAATATTGCTCGGGTCCAACTCTACCGCATGGTGAATGGCCTCGACCGCCTTGCTTCTTTTACCAAGCTTTTCGTACGCGTATCCCATGTTAAGCCAGCAATCGGCATTGCGCGGCGAAAGCGCTATGGCCCTGTTATATTCGTTGACCGCGTTCGTATAGCGCTCGGACTGGAGATAAGAAAAGGCAAGGTTTGATTCCGCCTCAAAATTGCGCGGCTCCTGACTTAGCACTTTCCGAAAGGCAGTAATGGCTTCGGTATAAGCGCCGTTTTTCAGCAATCCGTTTCCCTGCGCCATCAGTTCCTCGACGGCCTGGCTTTTTGCATCGGAAATGATCAGCAGCGTAGAAATAAAAAAGCCAATTACTCCCATATACTTTTTGTTCATACTGACCTCTCCTTCTGGAAATGGTACATACACTACAATGGACTTTTTTCTTTTGGTTAGTCATGGGCTCGCCACGGAGCAAAGCTACGGGGTAAGCCAACTTTAGCGTTCATCATAAAGTATATTATTAAACATGCCTGACACAAGTTGTACTGTAAAACAAAACTGAATTGTTGGTCTCTGTAGCTGAATTATATAGGCGTCCAACGTATATAATTCCTGCGTACAGAGACTTATCCACTTTGTGGAATAGGAGAATGACCATGGGAAACACCGAAAAAGCTTCTCATGTTTACAGCAACCCTCTTCTGGAGCGATACGCCAGCAGCGAAATGTCGTACGTGTTCTCCCCGGATTTTAAGTTTTCCACATGGCGAAAATTATGGATCGCGCTGGCGGAATGTGAAATGGCCCTGGGCGTGCCAATCACCCCGGAACAAATCGCGGAAATGAAAGAGCACGTGTCGGACATAGATTATGAAACCGCACGGGCATTTGAAGCCAAAACGCGCCACGACGTCATGGCGCATATTCTTGCCTTTGGGGAAGTGTGTCCGCGCTCCAAACCTATAATCCATCTTGGAGCCACAAGCGCCTTTGTCGGCGACAATACCGATCTTATCCAGCTGAAGGAGGCCGGCCTGATTCTTTTGAAAAGGCTGACGGCCGTCATGACCGCATTGCGCAATTTCGCCCTTTTTCATAAAGACCGCGCGACCTTGGGCTTTACCCATTTTCAGCCAGCCCAGCTTACGACCGTTGGAAAACGCGCATGCCTCTGGCTGCAGGAACTTTCCATGGACTTCTCGGCACTGGATTCATTCGTCGCCACGATGCCCTTCCTCGGAGCAAAAGGTACGACCGGGACGCAGGCCAGCTTCCTGAGCCTTTTCGAAGGCAATTCCGAAAAGGTGAAACAACTTGACGTCATGATCGCCGGAAAGATGGGCTTTACCAACCTCATCCCCGTTTCGGGACAGACATACAGCCGCAAAATAGATGCCCAGGCGGCATGGCTCCTGTCGGCGATCGCGCAGTCTTTGCATAAATTTGCCAATGACATCAGGCTTCTGCAGCACCTCAGGGAAATCGAAGAGCCGTTCGAGTCGACCCAGGTGGGCTCATCGGCAATGGCATATAAACGCAATCCGATGCGGTCGGAGAGGTTGACCTCCCTGGCGCGGTATATTATGTCGTTGTCAAGTTCGCCGGCAATGACCGCGGCCGAGCAGTGGTTCGAACGCACGCTTGACGACTCAGCAAACAAGCGGCTTTCGATCCCCTCAGCCTTTCTGGCCGCCGACGCATCCCTCATCCTGGCGCTTAACATATGCGAAGGACTGGTCGTTTATCCCTCCATGATCTCAAAACATGTCCGCGAAGAGCTCCCCTTCATGGCGACGGAAAACATTCTTATGGAAGCGGTCAAAAAGGGAGGAGACCGGCAGC
>JBAVGL010000284.1:0-5604 GCA_049684795.1 Chitinivibrionales bacterium
GATATAGCTTAATTGCGGAAATGAGTCCTTGCCGCCCGGCCCGATCACCACAAGGTTTACTGAAAAAATTCCCGCTTTCTTATAATCATGGACCGGGTTCTTAGACGTGTCGGTTGTATTGTCCCCAAAACTCCATAATCGAGAGGTAATCGTGCCCGTCGATGAATCATAAAACTGGACAATCAAAGAATCCTGGCCCGTTCGGGGCGCGCCGGAAAAATTGGCCTTGGGCTTGGGAATGCTCGCGGAAATCTTAATGTAGTTGGAGTTGATCGATGAATCTTTTCCGCCCGGTCCCGTCACGACAAGCTTAACGGTATAGGTATCGACTTTTGTATAATCATGGAGCGGGTTCTTGGACGTGTCGGTGGTATTGTCCCCAAAACTCCACAATCGAGAGGTAATCGTGCCGGTCGATGAATCGGTGAACTGCACTTTCAATGAATCGGTTCCGGTTGTCGGCGTGCCGGAGAATTTAGGAACGGGTTTACCGGACGTGTTCGGGGGAATACCGTAAATACACGAATCATTCGCAATCAGAAAAACGGGGATTTTATTATCCTCAAGTAAATTTGTATCGGGAGCATACGAATAATCGTTCGTTTTATCAAATGTCGACCAATTGGAATAAAATATCTGCAATGTTTTTTCACCGGTCGTCGCGCCCGGCGCGAGAACGAACGTGTCCGCCAGAAACGAATACTTGATGCGGTAGTTCCCGCTTCCGAGTGTATCCATGGTTATTAAACAATTCGGAGCGTAATTGACGGCGATTTGAGGGACCT
The DNA here is from genome assembly GCA_049684795.1 of Chitinivibrionales bacterium. Classification (GTDB taxonomy): domain Bacteria; phylum Fibrobacterota; class Chitinivibrionia; order Chitinivibrionales; family FEN-1185; genus JBAVGL01. Next base: position 786 of record JBAVGL010000284.1, read on the forward strand.
GACCGTTTTCGGTTGTAAAATAATAATAGCAGTAAAAATTCTTAAGCGTGTCGGTCCCGGTATTTTGAATATAAATATCAGGTTGTTCGCTCGTTGTTTGATTGATCGCCAGGTCTTTCATGAAAACTTTCGCCGAAACCGTTGCATCGGCGTTTTGAATGCTTGCTAAGAGGACAAACAAGAAGCATATAACGCTTGTGGACCTGGATTTTGTCATAATGAAAAAACGGCCTAAAACAATGGCATGTGATTGTACTGTTTAAATATATTTTTACGATGCTTCAAATTTACGATAAGATAATATAAATTACTGTTGGTCATTTCCCGGAAAAAAGTCCCTATATCCCCTTTAGTAGTTAGTGGAAAATTAGAAATCAACCGTTCAATTATTGTAGGGATTGTATCATTCAAGCGCTTTACCGGCCGCCCGCCTGGTTGAGCATCTCGAGAAGTCCGGCGATTTCCTGCGCCCGCGATTCATTGCCCGAGGACTTCTCCAGCGCAAGGACCCTTTGAAGAACGGGGACCGCGTCGGTCAGCTTGCCTTGCCGCACCAACAGCGTGGCGAGGTTCCGGAGCGTAACGATATCATCGGGTTCGGTCTCAAGCGCTTTCCGGTCATGGGCAATGGCCTCATCCGTTTGCCCGGCTTTCGCCAGCAGAAGGCCAAAGCCGTAATGAGCGTCGGCGTACGCGGGCTTAATGTCCAATGCCTTTTGAAAATCGGCCGCGGCCTCGCTGGTCCTGCCGAGATCAGTCAACATTTTGCCGAGGTTGGCATAGGCCACATAATCATGGGGATTGCATTCCAATGACGCGCGGTATTGGGCCATGGCCTCGTCTTTCCGGCCGCGGTCCCTTAACAGGTTGCCAAGGTTATCGTGCGCCATCCAACAGCCGGGGTTTTTCCGGATCGTGGTCCGAAACAGGGTCTCGGCGTCGGCGTACATCCGGCATTGACTCCATGTCAGCAAACCGAGCGTCAGCAATACTATTATATAAAGCAACCGCCGTCCGTTTTCCTTTAATAAACCAACCGACCGCGTCCCACCGACCAGGAGCGCGATGGGGCCCAGGCAGGCGAGATACTGAAAATGGTCGGCGACAAACGAATACTGGAACGGGTAAACATTGAAAAAGCCCAGCACGGGGAACAGCATTGCCGTAAAGTAAATGAACGCGGCCAGCGGCGCGCGAGACCGGCTCCGAAGTTTCCAAAGGACGCCTGCAAGCAAAAGCGCCGAGAGGGGGAACAGGAACTGCCACCACACGGCCTGGCTCACGTTCCAGCGCGGATAAATGAAAGTCAAATTCACGGGCAGGATTATTTTGCTCAAGTAAAACCATATCGCGCGGCCCGCGATAAGGCAGCGTTCAATTAAGGTAAAATCAAACGCGCTTCCTTCGGCGCCTATGAACTTCCGTTCCACCAGGGAGGTGAACAGGCCACATAAAATCCCGAGCGCGAAAAACGGCGCGAGCGGGACAACATCCCGCTTCCAATCAACCCTCCCCCGTTTCCACCAGAACATTGCGAGCAGCGGCACGGGCAATGTCGCGATGACTGATTTCGACATCAGGCCGAGGACAAACAGGAAAACGGCGATCGCATAATATCTTCCTTTTCTTTCCGAATCAAATTTCAGGTACGCGAGCGCGGTCGCGAAGAAAAAAACTCCCGACAAGGTGTTTTTCAGCTCCGTGATCCATGCCACCGACTCCACCTGCGCCGGATGCAGGGCGAAGATCGCGGCAATGAACCAGGCGCCGGGAATTGCCAGCCGTCGCAGAACGCGGACCAGCAGCAGCGCGGAAAAGAAGTGCAGGAAAATATTGACTAAATGGTAGCCGAGGGTCGAACCGCCCCACAGACGGTATTCAATCCAGAAAACCGTGTGCGTCAACGGATAATACTGTTGCGTCACGCCGATGTACGTCCAGATCCGCGCCAGTCCGTCCGCGGAACGAAGCTCAGGCCTGGTAATGTGGCGGTCATCGTCCCAGATGGGCTTGCCGTTCCATGCCGGCTGGTAGGCCGCGAACACGGCGGCAAAGAGAAAAAAACCTAAGACCCATTCCCGCATGTTCGTTCCCCGGTTCAGTATAGTTGATCGCCTCAGGCCTTTAATTTCAATAGCAGCACGACAAAGCACGACGTGATGACGGTCAGGATTATCGAAAAGACGAACGCGATCCGTATGACCTTGTTTTCCTCGCCGATTTTGTCGATGGAGGCCGCCGCGTTTTGGAGCTTCGCGGGCGAAATGACGCTCGCAAGCCCGCCGCCGAAGGCGAGTCCGGCCGCGATGATGATGAGCCCGTGCACGGACATATGCAGGTTTTTCGCGGTCGTCAACGCATATTTCGCGAACATGGCGATCGTCGAGGCCTCGCTCCCGGTTATAAACCCGCCGAAAAGCCCGATGCCCGCCACGACGGCGCCGTACGCGCCGTGGAAAAATTGCGCCGAGGAATCCGCCAGGACCTTTACCATGCTCGGCGACGTGAATTGCTTCGCGGCAATGCTGTATCCGGCCATGTTCATGACCTCGCCGATGGCGAAAAATATGGCTGCGGCGAACACGGGCCTTGGGGCGCGCCTGAGCCAGGCCCTGAGCGTGTCGATAATCTGGGCCTTGCTCGGTTTCAGGAACGGCAGCGAGAGCAGGACGCTGGCGAAAATCCAGGTGTATGCTTGCCAGAGGGCCCGCGTGTCAAGCGGCTTGCCATCGGCAGTAAGCCCCGAAACGGGCAATTTGAGCGTCCGGTATAAATAGTTGAACATGTCCTTGGGCACGTTCAATACAAGGATCAGCGCGATCAGCAGCAACCACGGCATGAGGGCCTTCCACAGCGGATATCGTTTTTCGTACTCCATTTCTTCCTGAGTTAGAATCGAACGGTCGAAAACCGGATGACCGCTTGCTTTAAGGTAAAGCGCCATGACGAGGATCACCGCTATACCGCAGAGGACGCCGGTCAATACCACGAAGTTGTCGAAGAGGTTGGTAAAATACGACACCACGCCGATGACCGCGCCGGTAATGAGGCAGGGAGCCCAGCCTTGCTTAAGGGCGTTCCATTTCCCCACGATCCAGAGCATGCAGAACCCTATGAGGGTGGAAACCAGCGGCAGGAAATAAAAGAACATGCCGCCCGCTTCGTGGAGGCTGATTTCATGGCCCTTGCCGAAAAAACCGTTGGCGATATCAACGAAAACCACGATCGGCGCGCCGAGCAGAGCGTACGTGCACAGCGAATCGTAACCGATGGCGGGCAGCGCGATGGCGACGTAGGTGGAATATCCCATCGCGATGAGAATGGGCGGCAGCAGGGAAACCGGCGTCGCGCCCACCGACACCATGAGCGTGCCGAACCCGATGTTGATCATCATGATTTGCACGGCCCGGTTGCCGCTGGCGATGGTCTTGATAAAAATAATGACGCGTTTGAGGGCGCCGGTTTTTTCCATGAGCGCCATTTGCAAAAGCGACGTCGCGACGATGAGCGACACGGAGAACGACCGGATGAGCCCCGCGGCCGTTGAGCGAAGGACGACCTCCGGCGACGTCCGGAAAAAGAAAAAAGCGACCACCGAAATGACAATCCACCCCACGATGCCGCTTACGTCCGCGGCCTTTTTCAAGACGACCAGCATGAACACTATCGCGGCAATGGGCAGAAGCGTCCATACGAGCGGCATGACCTGCATAAAGTTCTCCTGCGTTAAGGGTTTACATACCGGCGCAAAGGATTTAAAATAATGCATCCCGAATACGCGTCAAAAGGAATCATTAATGCTTAAAGTAAGAACGGTTATGGGTGGTCTTTTGGGGCTTGGTCCCGGAAGCTGACGACCTTCCGGCAAAAATCCACGAATTCATCCGGGTTCATGGAGCTTTTGCTTTCATTGGAAATCCAGGAACAAATTTCGAATTCAAATTCTCCCGGTATGATATGGTCAACGGCGGGATACATGGCATAGTGATCTAAGTAATTATCGATATAATCGCCCTTTTTCAGGTTTTTTTCTTTTGAGATCAGCCCCCAGTTTATTTTCTCGCCGGTATACGGATCGAATTCGCCTCCATCGAGAACCGCCTGATGGATTTTTTGTTTATACACCATAACGGTATTTTCCTTTGCATAAGGCCGTTTAAGCTTGGTGTCCACCTGGCGGAGATTATGGCCTTTCCGCTCCAGCCAATCGCAATAATCCTTTTGCGAGACTACGCCCAGAAGAAACGGCGGAAGCGCGTAATGGAAAATTCCCGCGCGTACGGTTTTTGAAACGACTTTTTTTTGCTTCATTTGACTGGTCCTTTAAAGGCGTTTGATGGACAGTATTGCGCTATGATAAAATAATTAACGTTGAAATAGAATTTGTGTTTCAAATTTCGACTTGCAATTCTTTTTACTCGGTTCAGACCATTTTCCATCCGTTTCCTGATTACCCATTACCCATTGCCAATAACCCATCACCATTTCATCCTTTTCCCTTGACTTAACTATAGGCGTAATTTGATTTTATTATATAGAGAGCGTCTATTCAATTTCTTATTGAAAATATCGGGTTTCACGAAAGACAAATACAATTTTTGCGCCGGAAGAATGCCGCTCGTCCTGCAGCGGTAAAGAAATAGAACTAAATACCTGATAGCACAGTCTATTTTTGGATAATATCTCTGAAAACTTAAAGCAACATTGAAAAGGCCATTTGAATGACCAAAAAAGAACTCGAAGACTATCTCTGGGGCGCGGCCAACATTCTTCGCGGAATGATTGATGCTGCCGATTTTAAGCAGTACATTTTCCCGCT
>JBAVGL010000285.1:0-1785 GCA_049684795.1 Chitinivibrionales bacterium
GGCGTATACCGGGCGATAATAACAGCCACGGACCAAACGGGAACAACGTCGAAATCCATTCAAATCGGGGTGAAACGATAATAAGGTCGACGGGCAAGGCGACACGCCGGTTGCTCCAACAAATTTGGAACGGAAATATACATGCCGAAATTTTTTAAAATAATTCCACTGACCTTATTTCTATACGGATCGGTTTTTGCCCAGTATACCGTTCACGTTCTCAACCCCTGGAGCGGCGACACCTGCGAGTGGCGCAGGGACTCGCTGCGCATGTCCGGCAATAACACCGTCGGCTACTATCCGGGGAGCGAAATGACCTCGCAGGGTGGAAGCTGGTTTTTTTATACGTATCAAACGGACCCCGTTTCTTTTACGCTTGTCAACTGGTGCGGGCCGCAAGTTTACCAGGGATGGACCACGTACCGTTATACGATAAACCTCGACAGCGCGCTTATGAAGTTGCCCAAAGGGACCACTGAAATCTGGATCATCATTCCCGATACCACCCAATTGCCCATCATCACCAGCCAGCCGCCAGCGGGCAATAAGGTCGTTTATTTTCTTTCGCCCTGGGACATAGGAGCGCCGTCAATACAATTCAGGAGCATGGCCCCGGTAAAAATGAAAATGGACACGAGCATCGCGTTGTGCGGATGGTTCAAATATTACTATTACGGCCCGACCGACAGCGCGCAGGTCAAGTTCATGAATTCGCTCGACAGCACGGTGTATTCGAGCGCAGGCATCGGCCCCGGAAATTTTATCGATTTGTCCGGGGTCCTCAAAAACTCCGACACGGTATGGGTCTTGCCGGCATCTTCACCGAACGGCCCTCCCTTGCCCAACGGCGTGCCCTCGGTATCGAATAAGTATCCCAACTATTCCGCCCCATGTCAACGTACGCTTCTCCTGGGGGCGACGCTTAGAGACATCGATGGTACAAAACATCCGGATTTTAACGTCGGAGGCACGAAACCTGCCTGCGATGGACCTAACCATGATTATGGCGCCGCGACACTCGGCATTGTAATGCCCACGCTCGGCCCCGACGGCAAACCGGTTCTAAGCCCGAACAGTCCCTGCCCGGTGGACAGTTTCAATTGGTTTAAAACCGATACCCTTGATAAGATTTATACCAATGCCAAATGCTATAACCTGCTCTTGACAAAAAACGCCGACGGCCTGTATCAATTCGATACTGCTTTCTTTTATCCGCTCGATAGTTTTAAGTTCCTCGACCCAAACGACCAAATCCCAAATCCGGACTATACTCCGGGAACGGATGCCAACGGCTTTCCGCACAATTACTCATTTACCATGCAGCTCAGCGCCCAGTTCGAATATAAAAAAGGCCAGACCTTCGATTTCAGGGGCGACGATGACGTGTGGGTGTTCATCAACAAAAGGCTTGCCGTTGACATAGGCGGCATACACAATGGTGTCGAAGGTTCGGTGAAGCTGGATTCGATCGCCCCGCTCTGGGGCCTTACGCTGGGAACGACGTATGAATTCGATCTCTTTTTCTGCGAACGGAACTGCTGCGGTTCGAGTTTCAGGATGGTGACCTCGCTCAATCTTCGCACGAACAGCAATCTCTTCACGACGTCGCAGACTCTCCCCGGAGGAAGCGGAACGCAATATAACATGTACCAGAAGATAACCCAGAGCAATTTGTCGTGCGATTTCAGCCAATCCATCGTCGATACGCAGCCTGCCGCGGTCGACTTTTATCTCACGGGCCCGCCAACCGCGCCATTCGTCCAGCCCCTGCTCCTGCCGTCGGGA
>JBAVGL010000286.1:0-10962 GCA_049684795.1 Chitinivibrionales bacterium
GGAGGGAAAGCGAGGCGCTGTCGAAACCATTCAAGGGGACGTTGTTCTTATACCACGCATACGAAAACGGCGCGGTCCCTTTTACCAGAACGCCTACGGCCGTGTCGCGTCCCTCGGTGACGACCGTGATTTGCGGCAGCGGAGCGGTAATGGTCGGTTTAAAATTGACCGGCTGGAAAAGGGAGTCATCGGGCAGTTTGGAACAGGTCATCGTTCCCGAGATGAGTGCGACAACAAGGAGATCCCGAAGCAATTGTTTCATGAATTAAAATCCTTAAAAAGCAAATGTCAGAACAAACCCCACGGCGCCAAGCCCAGCGATAATATAAGAAACAGTGCGGTTACCGGACGCGGTCTTTGCTTTATTCCCGTGGTCCTGCGATTGCTGAAGGTCCGTCGTTCCTTCCGGGCTCCCGCCCGCGTTTATATATGCGGTATAAAGATCGGTCCTCTGGTTGTTCTCGTTTGTCATGACGTTATTAAAATACACGCCCGCCCCGGCCGCGCCCAGTGCCACCACTCCCGCGAGTATCCGCGGCATAAGACGATTCTTCGCGGGTTTTCCGGCGTTCGAAGCGACTTCCACGGGGACCGGCATGGTTGTGCCGGCAGCGTTCCGGCTTTGGTCGGCCTTGGCCGTGGTTTCCGGACGGGCCTGCGAAAGCTGCCCGGCGATGTTCGGCACGGACTTCTTCAAAAGGTCGTCGATTTCGCATTTGCAGTCCTCCGTCGCGATGCGGACAATCTTTCCGGTTTTCACGTCAATCATGCGCACGTTGATCGTGTATGTTTTTCCCAGCAGGCCCACCGAGCCCACCGCGATGTACTGGACGCCCAGGAGCTGTCCCACTTCCACCGCGCAGGCGTCGGAGGTGCAGCCCGATTGCTGAAACCCCTGCTCCTTGAGAATCTGGTCCATTTGCGACCGCTCGATGACGGTGAAATGGCCGACGGCAAAAAGATCGTTGCGCAAACGGTCGGAAATGATCGATGAAGCGGACGGGTCGACTCCCTGGGCGGCAAGGTCGGCCAGCGCGATTGATTTCTGGGCCATGCTTGTGAATGAAAGCGCCTGGATGATGATAAAACAATAAAGAGCGGGCTTATTAAACCGTATCGACCTCAAAAACATGTCCATGGTCCTTTTTTTGAAAAATTATAGAAGCAGGTAAAATAAATTATTGTATCGGCGGCGTGTTCGGCACCTGGCCGGACAGTTGCGGATCGCCGATATCCACCACGGACAAATTGCTGTTCTTGAAATAATCATAGATCTGCGGCCTGATTGAGTTTGTCGAGCTCCCCGCGCCCCAGAAATTGTTCTGAGCATTTACATTCGGGTAGCCGTACGCCGATCCGTTTGAAACCAGATACGAAGCGCCGGTATTATTGACTATGTTATTGTAAGTCAACGTGTCCGGGCCGTAAATGGTGACGTACCCGGCGCCGGTCGCATTGGAACCCGTATACTGGTTGCCGCTGATGGTGTTTGAGTCGGCGGTCGTCCCTCCGCCCATATACAGCGCCGGGGTCCCGCCGCTCTGGTTGCCGCTGATAAGACACTGGCATACCAGCCCGCTGGCTATATAGATGCCGCCCACGCCGGAAGTGTTGTTCGCGGGAACGCTGTTGCCGATGGCCTGGCATCCGTAAACGGTACAGGTCCCGCCGCAGGAAAATCCTCCGCCCTGGTTTCCCGATGCGAGGCAGTAAAGTGCTTTGGACGAATTGTTCATGAGTATCCCGGTTCCGCCGCAGTTTTCCACGGTGTCGTAGGACAAGGTGTGGTAGTACCAGTTTGCATTGATCCCGGTCTGGCATCCGCTGACCATGCAGTACCGGATAACGCAGTTATTGTCCACCCGGATGCCGTCCGTCGCGCAATTCGATATGCGGCAATGGTCGATAATGCACGAATCCTGCGAATATATGCCGCGGATGGCGCTCAAACGCACCGAACAGTTCGCGATAAGCAGGTATATTCCCGCCGTATTGACAACGGCGTTTGTCGTGGAGGTATTGCCGCCGTTTTCAAACACGCAATACTGCAGCACGGAACCGCTCTGGTAGACGCCGCCGTTAAGCGTGGTGGGGACCGCGGTGGCGCTGAAATTGACGTATCCCCATTGCCCCGCGCTCGCGTTATAGGCCCTGAAAACGATGGAGTCCGACGATGCGCCGATCGCCGCGAGCTTTCCCTTAACGTCAATAGAGACCTGCGGGTCCATGAGGAGCGTCACGCCCGCCTGAATGACAAGGTTTCCCCCCGCCTGCACGAGGATCCCGCCGGTGACGTGATACGGACTGCCGGTTTTCTTTATCGTGTCGGCGCCGGAGACCATCAGCCCCGGTATCACCGTGGCGGAATCGCCGCGCTGGACCACTATGGTATCGCTCTTTTTTACGCTCGCGTCCTGCGCGACCACCGCGATGATGACGCTCGTGGTGCCAGCGTTCAGCGTAACGGGGCCGGAAGGTTTACCGGATGCGACAGCGGTCCCGTTTATTTTGACCGTTGCCGTGGTATCCGCGAGTCCGGGGGTAAGCTGGATGGACGTTATTTCGTGCGGGACCTGGACGGAATAGAGCGTTACGGTGGTGTCGAATTTGGGAACAAGTCCGCCCGCCGAAAGACCGATGGAATCGAGCTGCGCGTTCCTGCTCGGCGCAAGGCGCACGACCTTCACGACATAATTCCGGTGCACGCCCGTGTCCTGCGCGGTCGTGCGCACGGTAATGGCATTTATTCCCTGGCTGAGTTTGACGGTATCGGTCAACTGGTACGGCGCCGTGCGGCCGTTGATCGTTATATTGATGTATGAATTTATCGCCGTGGCCAAAAGCTGGAAAAGGCTGTCGGAGTAAACGACCGTGTCGCTGTAGTTAAGCATATCGCCGCTGAAACTTGGCTTCAAATATGACGGATATTGCGCGGAGAGGCTGTACAGCGCGGCGTTCGTGTCGGGAGGAATGCGATACACCGATACCGTATAGACCTTATGTTTGCTGGTGTCCTGCGCGGTCGTGCGCACGGTCACGGTATTTGATCGGGGAGCGAGCCGTATCGTGTCGATGGAATAGCCGGAGGCGACCGCTATGCCGTTGACCGTGATTTTCATGGAAGAATTCCCCGCGATCACGCCGGTAGCGGACGCGGTGGGCGTTAGAGAATAGAGACTGTCAAGATAGGGGACCGTGTCATAATAATTGAACGTGTTCGTGGTGAAAGAAGGCGTAAGTCCATGGGAAGAATACAGGCTGGCAAGCGCAGCGTTCGTGTCGGGAGGATAACGGTACACCGATACCGTATACACTAAATGTTTGCTGGTGTCCTGCGCGGTCGTGCGCACGGTCACGGTATTCATGCCGGGGTTGAGCTTTATGGAGTCGACGGTAAGATTCTGAAGGGCCGATTTCCCGTTTATGGCGATCCTGATGTATTGGTCCATTGAATAGGCGGTAAGCTTGTAGAGACTGTCAAAATAGCTGGCGGTGTCACGGTAATTGAAGGTGCTGCTGCTGAACGTCGGGCTCAAGCCAAGGACCGAATTTGAAGCGAGACTCATCAGACTGTCGGACCTGTCGGGTATACGGAAAACGATCACCCGGTACGTCTTCGTTGTCAGATGATTTTCCGCGGTGACCGCCACTTTAACCGTGTCCACTCCCGAGGAGTCGACAAGCGGCGTCATCAAAACATACGAATACGCGGCGCCGTTTATCTTCACTCCGGCATACCCGTCTTCGGCGCTGGGAGAAATCTGCACGCTGGCGGTACCTAGCAGGACGGTGTCGCGGTACGTCAGGGAGTCCCGGTTGAACAAGGGAACGAGAGCGCCGGGAGAAATCTGGAGCGACTGCAGATAGGCGTCGCTGGCGCCTCTCCTGAAGGTGATGATCTGATAGGTGCGTTGAGTGACTTTGTCCGTCGCCGTTATCAGAACAAAAACGGTGTCGAGTCCCAGGGAAAGCTGGGGAACGGTCGTGGTCGCCTGCCCCGGAATGTAATTGGGCATTCCGTTAAAGGTCACTATGGCCTGCGAAGTGTCCGGAACGGCGGTCACCGTCATGGAACTTACCGACGAATCGACGGTGTCACGGTACACGAGCGTGTTTTTATTAAAGGACGGAGACAATTGCACCTGTATCGATCCCTGCATCAGGCCCAGGGACTTCAGGCGGGCGTTGGCGCCGAACGGTTCCGGCATTACGGAAAATCCGATGGGTCTGCTGACCGCGCTGTCGTTTAAGCCATTATACCCGTACACGGTCACCCGATAGCTCCTGCCGTAGTCGATCTGCACGAGATGATACCCGTTGACGCCGCTCCCGGAAAAAGAGGTGTCGAAGAGGATGGTCGTAAAATCAGGGTCGCCGGTCAGGGTGAGACGCTGGCGAGTGTTGTAAGTCCCCTGGACCCAGTTTATCGTGACCTGATTGAAGGCCAGCGTGTCGCCCTGCACCGGCGCCGTGATCACCGGAGCGTTCCCGTTCGCCACGACCCTGAGCGAATCCGCACCGGAAACCTGGCCGTGCCGGTCGATGACCTTGACGGCGACGATATACATGCGGTTGCCCCTGAAAACGTAGGACCGTGAATCCCGCGCGGTTGTGTCCCTGGCCGTTGTCCGCGCGCCCGTATCGGAAAAAACGCCCGACGTGTCGGTCCAGATGAATTGAAACTGCGAGCTCATGGTATCGGACGCCCGCGCGTAAAACGTGGCGCTTTTTCCCTGGGCCACGTTCGTCGACGGGATGGAATCGAACCGCAGCGACGGGACATAGCTGTGCACGTTGACGACGATCGTATCATAGGTGGAAGAAACGGAGTCCTTGTTAAGGCAGCGCACGTACATGGTATCGGTCCCGGAGGTTCCGAAGGAATATTTGAAGGTGTCGGCCCCGGCCGTTGACGGGGCCAATGCGTTGACGCTCCAGAAATAGCGGGTGATGACGTCCCTCGGATCGGCCGTGTCGGTCCCGTGCGCGCGGAACGTCACCGTATCCAGTATGGAAACCGACGTATCGCGCGTGCTCGCGTTGACGACCGGGGGGTGCCAGTTCGCGCCCTGTTCATCAAGCGGATTGTTGGCCACGAACGGCGTGTCCTTGACGCAGCTGAACAGGACGCCGAGACAGACAATGAGGCATGAGGACGATACGACCGCGATTTTACCGGAGTGGATGGAAGCCATGGCGTTTTCTCTCTGTTGATTAAAGGGAATTAAAATGGAATTGTTATGACGAACACGATACCGCCCGCGGCCGCCGCGCCGTACAGAATATTGCGAATGAGCAGAAACGTGTTCACGTCGTTCTGTTTGCTCGCGATTTGCAGTTTTAATGACGACATCTGGGTCTGGTCGATTGACGCCGAATACTGGTTTTCGAGGCCGGTTTTCTGGTCGATTGCGTGCGAAGCCTGCTGGTTGACGGCATATCCGCCCCCGGCGATGGCGCCGGCGACAAGCGCGATGACGGCCTCGCGGAAGATCTTCTTATGTTGTTTCGCCCGCCGCGCCGCCTGGTTGATGGAGTCCCGCGCCGCCACGGCGCGCAGGGAGTCCCGCACCGCCGCCGCGTGGAGCGAATCGGCCAGCTCCCTGGTCATTTCGAGCGCGATGGTTTTTTTGACCGTTTTTCCCTTGGAAACGGCGAATGAATCCAGCGCCGTGACGTAGCCGGCCCTGGTCAGTTTCAAGCGGAAATTGCCTTCGGCGAATGTTGAACTGGAAAACGGCGTTTCGCCGTACATCGTCCCGTTGAGAAACACCATCGCCCCCGGAGGCCTGGTTTCTATGACGACTTCCGCGTGGGAGGAACGGAACAGGGCGTTATCGAGTTTGAACGCGACATTTTTGGTCGACGTCAGAAGCACCTCCTCGATCGCGCAGGCGCACTCTTCGCTGACCGTTAAACCGATCTCGCCGGTGGACACGTCGATCACCTTGAGGGAAAGCACGAAGATCTTGCCGACATTGCCGACCGTGCCGGCCACCATGTACTTGACGCCGAGCATCTGCCCCATGCTCACGACGCACGACTGTTCCGTGCAGGCGCCGCTCTGCTGGAACCCCTGTTCCTTCAGGATAAGGTCCATCTGTTCCCGTTCCATGACCGCGAAATGCTCGGTCTTCACGAGCTCGCCGCGCAATCGGTCGGTGATGATGTCCGCCTCCGGCTGCGTGACGCCCTTGCCGACGAGTTCGCTGACGGCGACGGTCCATGAGGCTGGCTGTGAAGCGGTCTCCGCGCACGCGAACAGTGTGATTCCGGCAAGCACAAAGAAAAAGAGTCGGGGGAACATAAACGGTCCTCGCTATCTAAAGGTGACGGGTTTTCGCGGGTCACGATTTATTTTATCACAAAACTAATGTTACTATTGTTGCGAATAATTGTCAATCGGGCGGGCGAACGGGAATGACGGACCGCTTGAAGGGGATATGTATGCTCCATTTTTATCTGCGAAGCACGGCCATGTGGTGCGCGCTTGCCGCGTCCATCGCCTGCGCAAAATCGGAAACCGCCGACGCCTCTACCATGGCCACTCCCGGACGCCACGCGCACGGGACCGCCGCGCTGGCGAACCAGTCACCGTCGACTTACCGGATTTCGGACACCATTACTGTCGGCGGCGACGGCTTCTGGGACTACATTTCAGTCGACGAACCGACCGGGCGGGTCTTCGCTTCCCACGGAACGGTCGTCTCGGTGATCGATCCGTCGGCGAGGAAAGTGATCGGCACGATCCCCGACACGAAAGGCGTGCACGGCATCGCCATCGCGGACGATCTCAACAGAGGCTACACCAGCAACGGCCAGGACTCTTCGGTGACCGTGTTCGACCTGGGCTCCCTGGCCGTTATCACGAAGATCGGTATATCCGGTAAAAACCCCGACGCGATCCTGTACGACCCTTTTTCGCGCGATGTTTTTACCTTCAACGGCAAAAGTTCGAACGCATCGGTGATCGAGACGAAAGGCAACAGGCAAATCGCGACCATACCGCTGGACGGGAAGCCGGAATTCGCGGCGACAGACGGCCAAGGCATGGTATATGTCAATATCGAAGACAAGAACGAAATAGCGGCGATCGATGCGAAAACATTCACCGTGGCGAAACTGTGGCCGATCGCGCCGGGCGAAGGCCCGAGCGGCCTGGCGATCGACGCGGCCAATCACCGCCTGTTCACCGTTTGTCACAATAAGCTGATGGTGGTGCTGGACGCGGCGTCGGGCAAAGTTATAGCATCTTTGCCGATTGGAGAGCGCGTCGACGGCATTGTGTATGATCCGTCAAGCAGACGCGCCTTCAGTTCCAACGGCGACGGCACAATGACGGTCGTGCAGGAAGCCCCGCGGGACTCGTTTAAGGTGCTGGAAAATATCGCAACGAGGAAAGGCGCGAGGACGATCGCGGTCAACGGGAAAACACACCACCTTTACCTTCCGACCGCGGAGTTCGATCCGCCTCCGGCGCCGACAAAGGAGAACCCCAAGCCGCGTCCTGTGGTAAAGCCGGGATCATTCGTCGTTCTCGACATCGCGCCGGTTTACTAGCGGATGGCGCCGCCATGAAGATTAAGTTCAGGAATTTCCGGTATGGTCCGGCCATGATTCTTATGTTTGCCGCGTCCTGCGCTTTTGCGAAGCCGGAAATCGCCGACGCCGTGACATCGGCCACACCGGAACATCACGAAGCCAAGGCCGCCGCGGCGACCGACACGGCGCCGTCCGCGTTGTCGGAAAATGCGAAGCTGACGGCGGACCTCAAACGTATGCTTGAGCGGCAATATGCCTCGGTAAAAATGCATAAACGGCTTGCCTACGCTACCGCGGCATTGGTGCTGGCAACGGATATTGAGGGCACCTATCATTTTCTTAACATGGAAAAACTGGGGCACCGATTTCGCGATTCCGTTGAGGCGGCCACGCATTCCAGGAAAAGCATACGCGACCCGGCCATTCAGGCGGCGGGGATTCGACAGGCCTGGCTTGCCTCGGAATCACAGTCGCTTCGCGTGGTGCATGACGGGCTCGTGGCGGCAAGCGCCATCGCTTACACGGCCACGGCCACCATAGAGCTTACCGTTCCGCGACTTGCCAAGGACCCGGAGGAAATACGCATGGCTAAACTCCACCGGAACATTTTTTACCTGCACGCCGGGCTAATGGCCGCAAACATCGCGCTTGGTTGCGCCGAATCCCGCGCCTTAAGCCAGGGAAACCACAATCAGGTTGTCGGCTTCGGCATCGCCCATATGATTATCGGGTTCTCTTTGCCGGTCATCATGGTAGGATCGGGCCTGGTATTTCATGCACAACCGGGCCAATAAGGATATCCCCTTGCGCGCCGCGGAGCCATACGACGAATGCCCCCGGACCAATTGACCGCAGGTCGATGGCCTCCGGTTTTGACGCGGCGCGTAGTGACCGGACAAGGACCGTCCGGCCGAGCATGTCGGCGATGGTGAGGTCCGCTTGGCTTTTGGCCAATACCAAAAGCGTATTTCCCGACACGTGAAGCGGAAGATTTTTTTCCGGCCGGCCGATGAAGCGGTCGCTCGCGGCCGTTTTAATGTTTATCAGGCTCCGCGTCAAAAAGGCCCGGATGGTGTCTTTACACGTGGTAACGTCGAAGCCGTGGCCGAGCGTTGGATACTGTATGAACTGGCACTCTTTTTTGTTCGAGGAGAAGGCCGCCCGCAGCGCGGCGGCAAAGGTAATGCTCTGGCAAACGGGGACGAGCTGGTCCATGTCGCCGTGCAGGATGCAGAACGGCGGGGCGTTTTGACTGACAAAGTGGAGCGGAGCGGCCAGCGCGCATTTGTCCTTGTTGCTCTGTATCGGCCCTCCGATCAGGGCCGATTCCGGGCTGTCGGCCGCGTTGTGGTCCAGCGTGCTTACTTTCGGGTTATTTTGGGGGCATGTGTCCATAAGGGTCAGAAAATCGGAAAGGCCGTACATCGGCACGACGGCCTGCACGCTGCTCGAATAAGCGGTCGTGCCGCCGACCGCGCCTTCGAGGTCCATGGTCACGGCGCCGGACGTGGCGGTGGTTATGTCGCCGGTCACGCCGACAAACTCGGACAGATGGCCGCCCGCGGAGCCTCCGGCGGCGGCGATCCTGTTCGGATCGAAATTGTACTTGGAAGCATTCGCGCGTATCCACCGAATGGCCGCTTTGCAATCCTGTATCTGCGCGGGCCATTGCGCCACCCCCGACAAACGGTAATCTATGCTGACGACAGCGGCTCCGAGGGGCCCGATAATGCCGGCCAATTCACCGGCATTGGCTTCAGTGCGGCTGCCTTCGCTGAACCTGCCGCCGTGGATCCATACCGCCACCGGATAGGGCTTGGCGCCGGCGGTCGGCATGTAAATGTCGAGCTTTTGGCTGGGGTCATTTGTGCCTCCGTAATCGATTCCGCTGTATGTCTGGGCAAGGGCGGTAAACACGGCCAGTAAGGTCCAGGCGCCGACCGACGCGGTCCGGCGGCCTTTTAACGTTAAAAAGCACCTCCGGCAAACGCTTCCATGATATGCCATGCCGTCCCCCGATCATTAGTGTGAACAGGAAATCGCGCAACCCCGATAAAATATATATCCTGGAAACCCGTCGTTTACTAATTCAGCATACGTTGTTAATTGGTTATGTTTGACCAATGCGCAATTATTAAATTACAAAGGGGAGAATTTATTGGCCCTCTTGATAAAATCAGGATTTTGATGGGGCGTTAGAATTTCTAGGCAGTTTTAATAAAAATTCAATATCTTTGATCAGATCAAAGCATTATTTCTGAATAAATGAAGAAATAGCAGAGGCTGCTTGATTACATGGTTGTATCTAAGATTAGAGTCCTGACGCACGACAGATTCTTTTAGTTTCAAGAAAGTTGCTTGAGGATATTTTACAAGCCGGATGGCGTTCCCGATGCGGAGGATAGTTTTTTTAAAAGTTTCTCGGAAAAAAAATAACGAATTAGTTTTTTTCTACAACGTGATTTGGATTAACACCGATTGCGATTTTTCAGTCTGACGATTTAAAATTTAACAGGGGGCAAAATGTATAGCAAATTTTGTTTATGTATTATTGCTTTTTCCGTAGCATTGATTTTCGGAGAAACTTCAATTTATTATGAACCGTCAAAATATTCTTTTCAAATTAAGACAAATGGATTGCAAGACATATCATCACTAATACCAGGAACGATGATATCATTAAAAAAAATGACTAATTCGACTGATGCTTTAAGAATCACAGCCGGGATTTCAGCAGGTATCAATACTTATATCCCCAATAATAGTGCAAGTGAAAGCAAATCCGATTCATTTTCCATCGGTTTATATATAACCAAGCTAAAGTATGCTTATAGAAATAAAAATCTCTATTTGTATTACGGATATGGACCATTTGGAAAATATGCCTATCAATTTTCAGGCGACTCTTACGAAGAAATGACAACAAATAGCTTTTCAGGCGGATTAAATGGTTGTATAGGTGTTGAATGGTTTTTCAGCAAACAATTTTCATTGTTTGCTGAGTATTCTTTGAATGCTACAGCAAATTATAGTCGAGTTTCTAATAGATTAGATGGAAGCAATCTTGTATCCAACCCGACAATAACAAAAGGTTTTAATTTAAATCCAAATTCAGTATTAATTGGGCTTTCAATTTATTTATAAGAGATTATGCTCAGGCGTGAGCTATAATCCTCATAGGCTTTATGCCGTCTTCATTTTGTAAATAATACTTGACTAAAACAATATTACTTAGATAAAATAATGTGTATTCGCACCGTTTCCGGTTATTTGTCGAAAGGCAATTTAAATGAAATCCATTATTGCATTATTGTCCATTATTTTTATTGCATACCCGCAATCCCTTGACACCACGACTTTATCCCCTTTGTTAAAATTTAATCCAATAATAGATTCCGCCCTCCAGAAAACATCTACAGA
>JBAVGL010000287.1:0-3879 GCA_049684795.1 Chitinivibrionales bacterium
AGGGTAGCGCGATTTAAAATTTTCATCAAAGCCCCCTATCGACCGGACCAGGTCCCTTTTCAAAATCAAGTGACAGGACAGGTACAGTCCGCCATTTACATTTTCCACTTCATGGTCCCACAGGTCATTTCCAGAAGCCATGACTTTCCCCTCAACGCCGATGACGCTTGCGGGAAGAGCGTTAAGGACCTTCCGGCAACGGGCAAGCCAGTCCGCCCCAACGCGCACGTCGTCATCCAGAAACGCCACCCATTCGCCCCTGCTTCCGGCGATGCCCGCGTTACGCGCCGCGGCCGCGCCCCGGTTTGTTTCCAAGAAAACATATCCCGCGCCCGTTTCTTGACAAAGGGCCGCATTTTTTGCGGCGCCGTCCGGCCCCGAATTGTCGTCGATGACCAGGATTTCCGCGTCGGAGGCCTGCGTAACTTGAGGCATGAGCGCCCCAAGACATTCCTTAAGACATGCATACCGGTTATAAGTGGGAATAACAATTGACAAAAACATTTGGCCGCCTTACGCCAGCCCGTTATACAGCGTTATCCATTCTTTCCCGGCGTTATCGCTCATGCCGCGATATCGTTTTTCGCCGTCACGGGATTTTTGTATCCATATATCCTGATTGTCAATCACTTCTTCCATTCCTTGCATAATGGATGTTATATTCCGCGGGTCAACATACTTGCCAGCGTCCCCGCAGGTTTCGCGCAGCACAGGGAGGTCCGACAACACCATCGGGCACCCTTTAGACATTGCCTCCAGCGGAGGCAGACCCAGGCCTTCATGAAACGAACAAAATATAAGGCCCGATGATGTCGCAAGGGCTTCGTTATACCCGCTTATGGATTTTACCGTTACGCCTGGTTCGTCCCCGCATATTTTTATTTCTTCCGATGGAGAATCATCAAAAATCAAAAATGTGAATTCCGGATGTTTTTGTCTGAAAAGCCTAAAGGCCGTAATCGCATTGGTTACATTTTTATGAACGGGACCGCCCACCATGATAAACCGTTTATCACGGACTAAGGCCTCATTTTTGGAGGAACCGGGAAGCGGCGTATAAATGACCTTCTTCAAGAAAGATTTGCCTTTAAACAGTCTTTCCACATCCGACAGCGTTGTGTGCGAGTTGCAAACGATGCTGTTCGATTTTGTAAACAACATTTTTTGGATTTTCCAGTACCAGGTTTTCCGTGTTGCCGCGCATTGCGGCACATCGTCCCATAAAGCTACCCCGCAATCATGGACAATAAGGCAGGTTTTACAGGGATGAAAAAACCCCAGGCCAATCCTGTAAATTGGACCGAGGGCAATCCAATAATGAAAAATATCGATATGATATTTTATGATAAGCATCGGAATGACCAGTAAATCGCTTTTCCAAGAGCGCGGTGTATAGCCTATCCATTGTACCGGCCATTTGTGCATTTCCTCGGGGACCATTTCCTTTTGTCCCCAAATAAAAATATTGGCCGTGCCGTCAGCGTCATGAATCGCCTTTGCCATTCGTGTGGCGAATACGCCGACTCCCCGGTTACGATATCCGTAGGAAAAAAGACGAAAATCCCAGAGAATATTCATGCGGACAGCAACCTCTCATACTTCGAAACCATTTCCTTTGCCATATTTTCGTAGCTATATTTATGGGAATATTTTTCACAGGCATCTGTGAGCATTTCCCGCATCTTAGCATTGGAACTGATTTTTTTAATCGCGGCGATAACGGCGCTCAGGTCATTGTCAATAAGGTGCATAACAGGGAATTCCGACGCCATTTCCTCGGTCAGCGGCAATCTGGTTGCAATAATCAATGAACGGGCGCCGATTGCTGTTGCCAGGCTCTCGGAGGAGCTTTTATGTTTGAACAGGGCGCAATATATGTGCGTGTTTGAAAGCATGGCGTCCCGTTTTTCTTCGGAGACTTCGCCGGTGATGATGAACCGGTTTTCCCATCCTCGCTTTGAAATATTCGTCCGAATCGCTTTTAAAAGCCCTTGGTCTTCCGGCCTTCTAATGCCGCCGATCCACCTAAATTCCCATGGCATATCCAAAAGATCAAGGGTTTTGAACAGCAAATCAAAATCGTATGATGGATTGATAAAACCCATTGCGGCTAAATTTAGTACCTGGCCGTTTTTCCATTCAATTTTTTTTTGATTGTCAACCAATTTTACGGGAATTGGAAGTACCTCGATTGCCGAGACCATAAGACCCTTTTCAATTAAAATGTCTTTTTGAAACTGCGCATGCACGATGATTTTATCAGCATGAAAGCCTTTTGAAACATGCCTGGCAAAAGCCGTGGCAAAGGGATGGCGTTGATCATAAACAAATTCTTTAATTGGCTTTGTGATAAAATTTCCTTTTATTTCATCCCGTGGAAAAACATCGGGAAATTGTTTGTAGACTTCATGAAGCGTCACGATAATCGGGCATTTGATATGCGAACACATGCTAATAAAGAAATCTTTATTCTTCAACAGAAAGAAAGATGTTTCATATTGGATATGGCATACATCGCATGATTGAATTGACTGTAAAAAATCTTTTTTGTTGTTAACATAGTCAAGGGGGTCTAAACATTCGATAGGGACATGCCGGCGTAACGCCTTGACATATTTCTGCGAATAAAATGAAATTCCGCACAATTTATTCTGGGGAAAGATCCAGGCGATTTTCATAAGGTTCTTTTCACAGGAATTCCAAAAACATTACTATTTTTTCGGCCATTTCAGATCCTATATGATCTGCAACGTGCGCCGTGTAATGACGTGGCCAGCGTTAGGCAACGTGACGGAAGCCCTGCGGGCGACATGACTCGATGCAAATATCAAAGTTTTTGCGTTCCAGCAATCAATTTATCTACATCATAGTCCACAACTGAATATGTCACCCAGGGAACAAATAATAGGAATCCAATATCTATTGCATTTTTAATATTGCAATCGTTGCAGTTTGCATCTTTTTTAAGGGCCTTAATCAAAGCAGCAAACCTTTCGTCAGCATTAATCTGTACAATACTATCTATATCAATCATAAATGGTGGACAGGTTGTAATAGAAGGTACTATGGCCTCGGCTAAAGCTACTGCAGGGGATTTACCTTTGCCTATTAATTTTATTTGAATGGATTTAATATTCGCAATATTAGCTGAATCAAAGGCAAGGTGTTCGATATTGGCGGAATCTTTAATAGAAACAACTTTTAACGATTTAATTCCTGCTTTTTTTACCTTAACAAGAGCAGTTTTCAGTGAATCGCCATTAATTCCCATTGAATAGGCAAAATAGAAAGGGATAGTATCAATATTAATATTATTAAGCAAAAGTTGTTTTCTCAGGCTTAACAGGTCTGGACAAGATGATAGATGTCTATTTACATTTAGATATGCTACGAAAATTGAGTCTTTCAAAAGCATACAATAAATACCAGGTTTCCATTTATCGTATTTTTTAATACCGATTTTAACAGGAATGTTTAAAACGTAATTCGGATCAACTGAATTCAATAATGGCACAGAAAATGGGGAATAGTCAGT
Organism: Chitinivibrionales bacterium; assembly: GCA_049684795.1. Lineage (GTDB taxonomy): Bacteria > Fibrobacterota > Chitinivibrionia > Chitinivibrionales > FEN-1185 > JBAVGL01. The sequence goes on from JBAVGL010000287.1 coordinate 3,536, forward strand.
TGTACCAAGTTTTTCTAAGGAGGCTATTTTGTCATTTATAGGTTTTAAAGAAATCGAATTTCTAACATGAAATAAATTGTTGTTAGTTTTAGTCAAGAATATTGGGAGTTGAATTAAAAAAGTTAAAATTATCAAGAAAACGTACAATTTTCTATTATTGTGTAACTTCAAATTTGACAAATAATAGAAAATAGAAAAAACAATAAGAATAATCTCTCCCGATAGGAATATTAATCCAAAATAGGAATAAATGATTCTTGTAAAAGTGATTATTGAAAGATTAATCAGGTATAAAAAATAAATAAAATATCCTGATAGGTGCTTCTTGGAGATCAACAATATGC
>JBAVGL010000288.1:0-7117 GCA_049684795.1 Chitinivibrionales bacterium
GTATTCATGGAATCATTAAGAAAGGGGCTGTAAAACCGTATTGTAATGCCTATTAATGCCGCGCATGCAATATTTGAAACCGGTCCGGCAACGGCTACCAGAATCATATCTCGTTTCGGTTTGTTAAGATTATAATAATTTACGGGGACCGGCTTCGCCCATCCGAACGGCCCGAAAAGAAGCATGAGCGTGCCGAAAACGTCGAGGTGCGCCAGGGGATTAAGCGAGAGCCTGCCGGCCTGTTTTGCTGTCGTGTCTCCCCGCCAGAGCGCCACGAGGCCGTGGGCGTATTCGTGGATAGTTATGCCGATTAAAATTCCCGGGGCCCGTATGAACAACCCCGTTAAAAATCCATGAATGTCCATTGTGTCAATTCCTTTTTAGTCAATTATTTGTCAGCAAACCGCTGTTCACGCCCGATTTCTTGAGCATTTCCGGTATGGTGACGAATGAATAGCCGAGCTCTTCCAAATCATCGATGAGTTTGCCGAGCATCCTGAACATCTGGGCCTGCGCGTCTTTTCGCTCGGTGCCCAGGTGCATGAGGACGATGCCGCCGTTGATCCCGTCGGGCGTTTCGTTTGCAAGCGCGAGTATCTTTTCGACCACCTGCTCCGGGGAATGGTACCCGGGCGTCTCTTCATCGGGGATCCAGTCGTTGCTGTCGAGCCCCTGCCGCCAGGTCTTTCCCTGCCGCCACCCGATGTGGATATACCCGCAATGCTGGGCCCACAGGCAGATGGTCCGGTTCTTTTCCCCGTACGGCGCCCGCCACAGCGGCGCCATATGGGCCCCCGTCACCGACAGGAACAAACTGTCCGCCCGGTGGAGCTGGTCGCACAGATACGCTTCGGATATTTCCGGCAATGTCGTGTTCGTGCGGTCCTGCGCCCAGGAAGTCAAATGCGGATGGGAAAAAGAATGGTTGCCGACGTCGTGCCCTTCCGCGACGACACGCCTCACCGCGTCGGGAAAAGCGCGGATGAACATGCCGGTAAGGAACATCGTGGCCTTGACATTGCGTGATTTGAGGGTGTCAAGAATATCGTTGACCGCGCCGCCGTTGGAACCGCCGTCGAAGGTAAGGGCGATGAGTTTCCTGTCGGTCGCTCCATTGTCAAACGACACCGGGAGCCCGTTTACGGCGCCGCCGGCGTCAGGCGCTTCTTCTCGCGCTGGCCGCGGGCTTTTCCCGCGCGATTGCACGGGATTGCCGGCCACGCGCTGCCTCAGGCTGTCGGTCTCGCGGCGCAGCGAGGAAATTTCCCGGTTGCCGTCTTTGATATGATCGATCAGTTCGATCCGCTTTGACTTAAGGTCCTCGTTATCATCGATAAGCGTCCGGTTCCGCCTCATCTCCCATAGACCGAACACGGTCCCGCACAAACCAAGCGTAATGCCCGCCCAAAATACGAGAGCGGGGAATTGCAAAGGGGGCTTTTCCGCGCGTGAGGGATTTGCGGGAAGTTCTTCGGAGGGAACAGGGACGCGGTGGCCGCAATCGGGTTTGCAGAAATACCGTCCGGCGCGGAGTTCGGAGCATTCCCTGCAGATCCATGATTTACACGAGGCGCATCTGCCCACGGCAATCACCTTCGGATGGTTTTTGCAGCGGTGGCGGTTGCGCTTTTGGGGATGTTGCATAAATGCTTAAAATAATCAATGCACCGTTCGGATGGTTTGCCGGCTCTGGACAAACGCTCTGAACCAATTGTCTCTCTGACCGGGATTTCCAGGATTAAAAGGATTTACATGATTTTGCCGGGGAAAAAGATTATTTTTTTTGTTCATGAATATCATCGAATTCTCACATGTCTCTAAAATTTACCGGAAGGGCTTTCTGGCGATAAAAGTCCCGGCCGTCATCGACCTGTCCTTTTCGGTGCGCCAGGGCGCCATCACCGGCTTCGTCGGGCCCAACGGGGCTGGAAAAACCACGTCCTTGAAAATGATCCTGGGACTTGCGCGGCCTTCCGGCGGCTCCATCCGGCTTTCGGGAGGCGATCCCTGCGACCCTCGCGTCCGCCGGGACTGCGCCTTTCTTCCGGAGCAGCCGTATTTTTACCAGCACTTGACAGTTAGTGAATCCCTGGCGTTTGCCGCGCGGCTCCATGGCCGTGCCGGTTCAGGCTTGCGCGCGGACATCGAACAAACGCTCGACACGGTCGGGCTGGGCGGTCTTGGAAAAAGAAAAATCAAGGAACTTTCCAAGGGGATGCAGCAGCGGCTTGCGATGGCCCAGGCGCTTTTAATGCATTCGAGCGTCCTGATTCTGGACGAACCCATGAGCGGCATGGACCCGCCGGGCCGCGGCCTGTTCCGCGCCGTTTTCCTTTCCCTGGCCGCGCGGGGCACGACCATTTTCTTCAGCACCCATATTCTCGACGATGTTGAATCGCTCTGCAATGACGTCGTCGTCCTTTCCAAAGGGCGGCTCGACTATCAGGGCTCCATCGACGCGCTGCTTAAAAAAGGCTTCAAGGGCCACGACCTTGTCGTCCCCCGTCTTCCGGACGCGCTTAAAGACGGGTTGCGCGGCATGGGCTGCAAGGTCGAAACGGCGAGGGCCGAAGCGGACCGCGTATTCGTCCCTTCGGGCAAGGACCTTGCGCAGTGCCAGCGCTATCTCAACGGGCACGGAATATTCTGCGAGTCCCTGACAAAGCGGACGACATCGCTGGAAGATGTTCTTTACAAAAAACAATCAGGATAGCCGGATGAAAACAGGATTGTCAGGTGAAATGTAATGCGTTCTATATATGAAATAGCGGTCAACACCGTCAGGGAAACCGTCCGCAATCATGTCGTATACATGGTGCTGCTTTTCGCGGTGGTCCTTATCCTGCTGTCGGTGTCCTTCGGCGACTGGTCGGTGTTCGCGCGCATACAGGTGATCGAGGATTTCGGACTGGCCACAATGTCGCTTGCCGGGCTCCTGCTTGCCGTTTTCATCGGCGTGAGCATGCTGGGCAAGGAAATTTCCTCGAAGACGCTCTATCACGTCCTGACGCAGCCGGTGGCCCGGTATCAGTTCGTGGTCGGGAAATACGCAGGCCTTCTTGTCGTGCTTGCGCTGAATTACGCCATCATGACGCTGTTTTTCATGGCCACGCTCGTGTACCTTGGGGGGCATGTGACCGTGCCGCTTCTCTGCGCCATCACTTGCATCTGGACCGAAATGGCGGTCGTTATTTCAGCGGCCCTGTTTTTTTCCTCCTTCACCTCGTCCACGCTTGCCGCGCTTTTTTCCATAGCTTTCTATATCGCAGGCCATTTGAACGACCTTATTTCACTTCAAATCGCCTCACAGACATGGAGTTTGTTTCCGCCGGTGCTCAAGGCGCTGTATTATCTTCTGCCCAATCTCGAGCATTTCAACGTCCGCGACCACGTTGTTTACAATCAGGCGCTGCCGCACGGGTTTACGGAACTGGCGGTCATTTATGGATGCCTTTACGTGGCGCTGTTTCTCATTTTTTCATGCGTTATTTTCAAGAAAAAGGACCTGTAACACATGCGCCGGTTCAGGGGTTATTCGCTTACCGTGGGGGCGATTGCGGTCATCTTCGCGTGCATCGTCATGCTGCAAAGCAGGCTCACGTTGCTTGACCGGTCGTCGCAGGCGCCGCAAAGCATGGCCTACCTGCCGGAAGGCGATAAAATCCTTCCCTGGTTTCTGGGGTTTCAAACGGTGTTCGGGGATTATCTCTGGATCAGGACCACGCTTTATTTCGGGGGGCATTTGCTTAACGACCGGCAGTATCCCTGGCTCGTCAGCATGGTCGATATGGTGACGAGGCTCAACCCCCATTTTTATCCGGCCTACGAATTCGCGGGGCTTTTGATTCCGGATGTGTGCAAAGACCTTGACGCCGCGAAAATACTGTTGCAGCGCGGCATTTCAGCGAACATCGATAAAAAATGGAAGCTATATTTCTATCTGGGCATGCTTTACTACAAGTACTACGGCGATTACAAAAACGCGGCCCGCTTCATCGCCGTTGCCGCGCAAATGCCCGGTGCGCCCGAGGCCAAGTTGACGGAACTCGCGACGACGTATTTTTCCAGGTCGCATGATGAAAAGACCGCGCGGGAATTTGAAATCTTAATGTACAACGTCAGTGAAAACCCCGAAGTCCGGCGCTATTTGCAGGGGAAAATGTTCCTGCCGGAGAAAGCGCAATAGGAACTATAAACCCGCCGTTCGCCCTGAGCGCGGTTTATTTTTGCTTACACCATGACTGACTATCTCAAGGACCTCAATGCCGCGCAGACGGAAGCGGTGACGTTCGGCGTTTCGGATACGTCCACGGTTGGCGGTCCTCTTTTGATTATCGCGGGCGCGGGAAGCGGCAAGACGAATACTTTAGCCTACCGCACCGCCCACCTGGTCCGCAGCGGCGTTGACCCGCAAAAGATCCTTCTGCTAACGTTTACCCGCCGCGCGGCCGAGGAAATGATCAAGCGCGCGTCAAAGGTCCTTATAAAGGACAACGATGAACAAACCAAGGTGGCCATTTCTAAAATTTGCTGGGCCGGCACGTTCCATTCCGTGGCCAACCGGCTGCTCCGGATTTATTCGGATGCCATAGGCATCGACCCTTCGTTTACCGTGCTTGACCGAAGCGATTCCGCCGACCTGATGAATAAAATCCGCAACGACCTCGGATATGCCCGGAAAGAAAAACGGTTTCCGAAGAAAGATGCCTGTTTCGAGATTTACTCCTTCGTGGTGAACTCCCAGAGCGCCATTGAAAAATCCCTGGAAAAATATTTTCCCTGGTGTCAAAAATGGGACAAGGAATTAAAGGCCCTCTTCAAAAAATATTCGGAGGTCAAGCGGGCGATGAACGTCATGGATTACGATGATTTGCTCCTGTACTGGTATTATATGGTCAAGGAAAAAAGCATCGCCCAGTCCATCGGGAAGCGCTTCGATCACATCCTGGTCGATGAATACCAGGACACGAATAAATTACAGTCAGAAATTTTGCTCAATATCAAGCCCGACGGAAAAGGGCTGACGGTCGTGGGCGACGACGCGCAGGCCATTTATTCCTTCCGGGCCGCCACGATCCAGAACATGCTTGATTTCAAGGGCCAGTTCGGCTCCACGGTCCAGGTGATAACGCTCGAAAAAAACTATCGTTCCACCATGCCCATTCTCCACGCGTCAAACGCCGTCATCGGACAGGCGAAAAACCGCTTCACTAAAAATCTGTTTTCCGAGAGATTGTCCGAAGAAAAGCCCTGGCTCACGCTGTCGGAAGACGAGTCCAGCCAGGCGGAAGATATCGCGAACAAAATCCTTGAGTACCGGGAGGCGGGCATCGACCTGCGGGACCAGGCGGTGCTTTTCAGGTCTTCGCACCACAGCGCGCCATTCGAAATCGAACTGGGGAAGCGAAATATTCCTTTTGTAAAATACGGCGGCCTGAAATTCCTGGAAGCCGCTCACATCAAGGACGTCATAACCACGCTGCGATGGATTGAAAATCCCCGCGATGCGATCGCGTCGTTCAGGGTGTTGCAGCTCATGGAGGGGGTCGGGCCGGTCGTTGCCATGAAAATCCTTGAGCACCTGGAGAAAGGTGGTTTCAATTTCGAGTCGCTCCAAGATTTCAGTCCTCCCGCGTCAACAAAAAAAAGCTGGCATAGCCTTTGTCATCTTCTGGTAAAGCTTAAAAAGGCCGATGTGCCGTGGAGCGGGCAGATCGAACAGGTGACAAGCTGGTATAAACCGCACTTTGAAAGGATATACGACGCCAATCCGTCAAGGGAAAAGGACATCGAGCAGCTCGTCCAGATGGCCCAAAAGTTCCCGAGCCGCGAGAAATTCCTTTCGGAACTCGCGCTTAATCCTCCGGACATAACGAGCGACGAGGCGGAAGATCCTTTTCTCGACGAGGATTACCTTATTTTGTCAACGATCCATTCCGCCAAAGGCCAGGAATGGAAGGTCGTGTATATCCTGAATGTCGCCGACGGTTGGATTCCGTCCGACATGGCCGTAGGAGACGAGGAGCAGATCGAAGAGGAACGGCGCCTGCTCTACGTGGCGATGACGCGGGCAAAAGACCATCTTCACTTAAGTTACCCGTCCAGGTTTTACACGTACGGTTTTAAGCACCGCAGGGCGGACAGGAACATGTATTCGACCCGTTCCCGGTTTATTCCCGATAAAATCCTTGACCTTTTTCAAAGGGACAGCTTCAAAAAAAACATCTGTAACGATGGAGCTGAAACCGGAATGAAAAGGACCAATGTGGCGGAAAAAATCATCGGGTTGTGGGATTAATTCGCGTCCAAATCGTCACCCTTTCCCCCCAAATTAAAATATGGCCCGGTTCTTGCGGTTACCTATCGGCAAGATCGAAGGAAGATACATGGGCTATTAAGCTCATGATTATAATTCAAAAAGGGGGAAAAATGAATGCAAACAAAGTAAATGAAATCACATCCAAACGCCTTGCGAGAATCGCCGGCGTTCTTTATTTGCTCGTCGGCATTTTCGGTGGCTTTGCCGAAGGATTTGTGGATCCCAAGATGTACGTTGCCGGTAATGCGGCGGTCACCGCTGGGAACGTTATTGCGAACGCCGGACTTGTCCGCATGGGTGTCGTCGCCCATTTGTTGGATGGGACATTTTTTGTCTTCCTGGCCATGACTCTTTACATCCTACTCCAGCAGGTGCACAAGAGCGTGGCGAGGGCAATGCTGATCCTTGTCGCACTCGCCACCGGCATCATTTGTCTCAATGCGGTTTTCCAGTTTGAGGGCTTGCGGGTCGCAACAGACGGCTTCTATGCGGTCGTCTTCGGCGGCGCGGGTTCAAATGCCATAGTTCTGCTTTTGCTTGACACCCAGCATTATGGGACCCTTATTGCACAGGTCTTCTTTGGTCTGTGGCTTGTGCCGCTGGGGTATCTCGCCTACAAATCCAGGCTGTTTCCCAAGTGGCTCGGCATCGTGCTCATCGTGGGGGGCGTTTGCTACATCGTGGATCTTCTCGCTGCGTTCCTTGTGCCCGGCTTAGGTCGAAACATTCACGCCTTTGTCGTCATACCGTCAGCAATCGCGGAAATCTCAATGGTCCTATACCTGCTCGTTTTTGGCG
>JBAVGL010000289.1:0-2143 GCA_049684795.1 Chitinivibrionales bacterium
GTCGCCTTTGCAGATTATGGTGCAGTCAAAGAGGCCGTGCGCGGCAAACAGCGTGAGCATGTGGTCCATAAAGGCATTTCCGCTTTTAATTTTTGAAATACCCTTTCCGTCAAGGAGCAGTTCGCAGAAAATGTCCGTTTCTTTTGTTCTACGTTTGACAGTGGCTTTCCGTTTCATGGAAAATTCCTTCTAAAAAAATGATCTCATTGCCTTTTGCAAAGCCTGGTTTTCCCCGGCCGTCCCGGCATTTATCCTGAGGCAGTTTTCAAGCGTCGGGTAGTTTGAAACATCGCGGACTAAAATGCCGTTTTTCGCGAGGTGCTCAAACAATTCGGTTTTCTTTTTCGACCGCACCAGGATAAAATTTGAACTGCTTGGATACACATTTTCCAGCGGCAGGGTTTTAAAGAAAGCATATAATGCATCGCGCTGTTCGATGATTTCCGCGACTTTGGCACGCACATAATCGATGTGGGTCAAAAGGACCTCGGCCACATGCTCCGAAAAAAAGTTAATATTATAAGGAAGCTTGATCTTGTTTATTTCGCTTATAATTCCCGGTGCCCCGAGCATGTATCCGAGCCGCAGTCCCGCGCCGGCCATTGCCTTTGAAAACGTGCGGGTAATGATAAGGTTCGGATATTCCTTTAAAAGCGGGATCGCGTTAAACCCGCCGAACTCGACATAGGCCTGGTCCAGAATTAAAAAGCCCGTCTGGGCCATTAAAATTCTGCGCAGGTCAGCCTCGCAAAGCGCGCTGCCCGTAGGATTATTGGGAGAGCACAGGACAAGAAGGGATTGCGGTTTATTTTTAACGGCATCGCATATTCCATCGACGTCAAAACTCATATCGGCATTAAGCCGGATAATCGCCTCGGTCCCGCCAAGGCCGTTTACAAGAAGGCGATATATGGTGAATGTCGGCTGGCAGATAATAACCCGGGCATGCGCGTCCATGAGGGACAGCAAAAGAACGAGGAGCATTTCGTTGGACCCGTTGCCGGCGATGATCCCTTTAGACGGCACCCCCGTGTACTCCGAAAGCCGCTCTTTGAGCCGGTCGGGCACGAAATTCGGATACAGGTTCCATGGCCGGGCCTTGCAGAACTCCGCTATTTCCTCTTTTATCGCGGCCGGCCAGTCGTTGGGGTTTTCGTTCTGGTTGAGCTTGATCCGGGTTTCACGAGGCTCCAAATGATACTGGCTGATGCCGCGGACCCGTTCGTTGACAAGGGAAAGCGCCTCATTTAATTCCATAGTGCTTCTTGACTTCCATGACCAGATTGTCCATTTTTCTATTGAGGGAATTCAGTTCGAGATTGATGTGAATGAACAAAAGAAGCGTTCCCAAGATTCCTAAAACAAAAAAAACAAGCCACATGGCATGCTCCCCTTTTTAAAGGTGTTCACAATATAATATAAATTTTTCCCAATCGGTTGCGCTGCTTTGTGTGGTTCCGCCCTCAGGCGGGTCAGGCGATCAAGGTAAAGAGGTCTGATTTTGATGCACGGCGGTCGAATGTGAGAGTAGTTTCACATCCGGAATCGCGCGATGTGAGCCCGATGAGCAGATCGGCAAGATCGACATCCGAGATGTCGGCGATACGGCACAGCGCCGCGATCCTGTCGTGCGCCTCTATTTCAAGCACCGGTAAAACCAACAAATGCTCCAAAGCCTGTTTGATATCATTCCGGGTGCATTTATAGACCGATGACAGGACCCATATCGTTTCAAGAACAACGGCGGCTGAAATGAAAACAGCCGTCCCCTTTTTTTCCGCGTCAATAAGGATCTTGTAAACCGCCTGCGATTGCTTTACGTCGTCTTTCACCAGGAAACGCACCACGGCATTCGTATCGAGAGCTTTCATTCATATTCCTTTTTGATTTTTTCCCTGACGGCATTATTCATTTCATCCACGCTTTTGGGTCTTTTCGCACCTGCATTGCCAAGCATGCCAAAAACCTCATCGACACGTTTATTCATTGGGAAAAGTACCGCCTGGCCCGTCGTTTCATCAATGCGAAAAGCTATTTTTTCTCCCGCTTCCAGATGCAGTTTTGCCCGTATGTCCTTGGGAAGGGTTATTTGCCCCTTGCTGGTGAGTGTCGCGATCGACATAAAGCCTCCTTACAATTATGC
>JBAVGL010000290.1:0-6494 GCA_049684795.1 Chitinivibrionales bacterium
ATTTTGATTAGTATCATCAATAATTACATTTTCGACGTTATTGCCCGATTTGATTGTTACTTTGGATCTGTCTGAAACGAGAGGATTTGAAGAGCAATGCAAGAACAAAAACAAAATTGCAATAATTAATATTTTTTTCATAGTTGTGTTTGATGGGATCATAAATAATATAGCAAGATTTTCCGGCAAAAGTGAAATTTATGAAGAAAAAATTGCATCGCTATAAATTTGCGAAGCATAAGCAAATCAACAATGATTTAGAAAATATATCCTACAGAAAATACTAATTTAACATTGCACTTCTTTGCATAGCTCACCGGCTCATTTTCACTTACCTGATCGGCGAAATCCTTTTCAAGCGTAAAGGTTTTTCTTACATCAAACGGGAATTCGGCCCCGAAGCATATCCGGAACCAGTGTGGTCCCGCGGAAAATGGGGGGAAATCCATGATTACATTTACCGGAATTACAATCTGTTCAAGGTCCGCTACCAGACCGTATTGCCAGCACGCTAAAGAATCCTCAAGAGTATCACCCGCGCTCCGCGTTAATTCGCTCAGGCATAGCCTGGCAAGGATTCCTGTTGTCAACGATATTGACCCGTTAAACGGTATCCCGGCAAGGACCCCGCCGTTTGATTCCATGCCATAGAACCGACTGGGATATAACGCGAAACCGATATTAAATACTTGAGTAATCGCAACGTTTGAAAAGGCAAATCCATCGTATGAGGACGGAACAAGCAACGCGTATTTTTGAAACGCCCCCAAAGGTCCAAAACCCAGTTCATAACGCTTATTTAAACCGAAGGAAAAAGATGAAACAATCGGACAACCGTCAATAAAATGGCTGTATATCCTTGTTAGGGCCGAATCGACGATGGGTTTTTTTTGATCGGAAAAATCTTCCTGGACAGCTACATAATTTCCACCGACTGCGATTTGCTTTTTTCCTTCCGGAAGGATTCTTGCGTCCTGAATTGGAAATGAAGTCGCGCAATTAGAACAAAACAAAACAGTGCCGACCAGCAAAAAGCATAACAGTACGTTCGTTTTTGTAAATTGTGCCATTGTTATCCGATATCTTTGCTTTGGGATGGCAATCAAAAAAAAGCATTATTGAGTATTGTCGCAATCGATTAAAAATGGCCCCTAAAACTCCGCTCCGAGGGAAACATACGATATCGGCGAATCCAGAAAGGTGTTCCAGTCGGTTTTCCATGCATAGTCGTACCGCAGGACAAAAATCCCCAGATTCGCCCTTAATCCGTATCCAACGCCCCCGTAGATGTGTTTGGGCAGGGGGATGTTTTTAAATTCGTCCTCTTTGTTCCACGCGTTGCCGATATCGGCGAAAACCGCGCCGTTGATGTACCGTAGGGAAAACTGGAGCGGCCACGCGACCGAGAATTCCTTTATAAAGGGGAAACGGAATTCAGTGTTGACAACCGCGTATTTGGTCCCGATAAGGTCAAGGTAATTCCAGCCCCTGAAGGGGACGACGATGTCCGAGTAAAAGAAATTGTTTACGTTGGCCCTGTATCCGGCTTCGTTCGTTTCGTAGGTGAGCCAGTTTTCGTCGCCCCCCAGGAAGTATTTACGGGCGGACGATTGCGCGCCGCCCAGAGGGACGCTTGAGCCGAAGGCGACTTTATTGGCCCACACGAACCTCTTGAAAAGATGAAAGTATCTGCGGAAATCAAGGTCAAAGGAAAAGAAGGCGTCATTGACATGTTTGACGGGAGGAGAAAATTCAACCACCGCCTGCGAACGCGTCCCGTTGAGCGGGCCGGTCATTCCCCACAGGATGTCGTCATAGACATATGATAATGAAGGTATTATAATATTGTACGTCAGGTTCGCCGAGCCCGTATCTTTGTCCAGCGTGCCGGTATACACGTACGGCTCGCGGAAAAGGTTTTGATAATTAACGTCAAGTTCAAGACGTGAAGACATGGAGAACGGACGGCTCACAGTCAGGATGATTCCGGCGTCGGTATCGAAATAGAGTGAATCGCCGAACACGCTTGAAGACGTGTAATCCCTGTTATAAAATGCCCCGAGGCCATAATTGATCGTATGTTCCAGATTAAGATATGAAGCGAAAATGTGCGTATAATCGGCCAGATCTCCTTGAATGTCCGCGGCAACGGTGATCTGGTGGTTCCCTAAAAGATCGCTGAAAACCGCAACAGCTTCGCCGGCGTAACCTGACCCATAATAGGTGTCTACTCCCGCGCCAAGCATGATCATGTCCGGCTTAAAAATGACACAATAAGGGCGGGTGGCAATAGAATCGAAGTTTATAATGGTAGGTGTTTGGACAGAATCTTTTTTATTTGAAACCCCTTTCTCGCCAAGATTATTCACAACCGAAGAATCCGACGGAACCGCCCGAGGATTATGAAGGCTATCATGTTTGACTAAATTTGTGTCGTTGAGCGTAGAGTGGGAGGTGTCCTCAACCTGAATGTTGCCGGTTCCAGCAATGGGCCTTGTATCGGCGGAGACCTTGGGGCTTTTTCCGGTCCGGTGTTTCTTTTTCATCGTCTCAAGACTGTCGGCCAGTCGCTTTTTCTGACCTTCCGAAGAATCAAAAGGTTCGAAAAAATGAACGCTGGTGTCTCTGAGCGAAGCCGCCCATTTCGTCGGGACCAAATCCCGGTTTTTGAGTTTGTGTAAAGGATCGTCGATTTGCCAGATGTCCCATCCGCCTTTCTGAAACAGGCAATATACCACCCTGTTTGAATCTTTTGACCAGTCGGGATTTTGGCAGCCGCCGATTACGTCGGTAAGCGGCTTTACGCTGTCGGGAGCGGATAGTGGCGCAACGTAAAGATTGTCTATGCCGTTTTGGTCGGAAACATAGAGGATGGAGGCGCCGTCGGGCGAGAAGCAAGGGCTCTTTTTATTTGAAGGACCGTGGGTAAGCCGCGTCGTGGAGCCATCGGCAAGGTTTAAGGAAAACAGATCAATGACCGGACGCGTTTGAATATTGCTTTTCCGCACGGCGGTCCCCGAAGTGTCCTGGGCGCTGAAAATAATGCTTTTTCCGTCACGAGAAAAGCGCGGATCGGACTCAAATAAAATGTTATTGGTCAATCGGGTGATCATGCCGGATTGAACATCACACAGGAACAGGTCGCAGAAATCCTTGTCAACGCCGCAAAAAACAATGGATTTGCCGTCGGGAGACCAATCGGGAGAGCATACGCTTGATAGTCCGGGTCGAAAAGTGCGGACCAATTTTTTCTGTGCAATGTCTATAATGCGCAGTTCGTCTTTTCCCTTATTTTCAGTCACAAACGCGATCCGGTCGCTTGACGGGGCCCAACACACCCCGGTCCTGAACGGGTGGAACGATTCGAACCTTCCGGCAAATCCCGACTCGCTGATTTCTTCCAGCACTTTTCCACTGCGGTTGACTATTAATATGCGGGTGAAATCTTTCAGGTCGCTGAAGTAGGCGATCTTCGCGCCATCGGGAGAGATCCGGGGCTTAAGATTGAAATTGTCATGATCTTTACCGTGGGAAGTCAGGGCTTTGCCGATCTTCGCGGGGTCCTGCCTCCTGCCGATTTCAGGCCAATATATTTGTTTCAACTGAAAGCGCCATTGTTCTCCTAATTCTTCAATGGTATTTCCATAAACGCTTTTAAAAGCCCGTTCGACATTTTTTGATTCGCCGAAATTTTTAAGCATTTTGGAAAAAATGGTGTCGCCCAGGGAAGACGCAGTAAAGTATAAAAATGATTGGCCGCCCTTGTAGGCCATATATCCATCCAGTTGCGGTCCGGGCGGGGGCACTGACCCGAAAATTGCAGCGTCCATCAGGAACATGTCGGCCTCGCTGTTCCAGCCGGTGGAAAGAAATTCAGCCATGCCTTCCGCAAACCAGAGCGGCATCGACACTTCCGAACCGCTCATGAGAGAACTTCCCAGCTGATCAAAAAGGAGCGTGTTCTGGAACCCGTGGACCAGCTCATGGTGCAGGACATGGCGCAATTCCTCATATGAGCCGTCGAAGGGGACGACGATCCTGTTCTTCATCTGCGTGGTAAAACCGCCTACGCCTTCGGGCAGAAGGTCGGGAATGACATTCGTGCGTTCAAAATCGTTCGTGCTGCCATAGAGTATCAGGGGTATTTGTTTCTTGAAACGAAATTTAAAATCCACGCTTAGAACATCATACGCATTCTCAACCCATTGGGAAGAAATGCGCGGAAGTGCCGCCTGGTCCTGGTGAAAGTAAACATTAAAGTGCGGTATTTCCAGGTACTTCCACGTGTAATTGTCATATTCCACTTTATTCTTTCCAAAACCGGAAACGGTGCAGGTAGTCGCTGAAAAGAGCACGATGGACAACACAAAGGGAAAACAGCGGCGACACGCTAGGAGCATGGTTTGACTTATTTCCATAGGGCACGATAACTATTTGAATACAGAAATTTCTTGTTTTTTGGAAAGTTGTTTCATTTTAAGCAACATCAAAATATAATATGTTCTTAACCCTTTTAGAAATATACCGGCGATAAGCGATAGAAATAACTTGCTTTTTATATGGAGAATATTTTATTTGATAATGAAATAACAAATGGGCTTAACGAAGACTTGACAGCTTATTTAACTAAAACTATTTTCCTTTAACCAAAATGGTTCCATTTTAAAATTTTCTCTGACCGATTTTCTTTTATATTAATTTAAGCCCTTAATAATTTTAAAGAACGGGATGATATGATTTTCAGAAAAATCTCTCCGGCCATGATTTCTTGCTTCCTTTTCTTATCGGTGGTCGGTTCCTATGCAGGAAGAAAGATCGTTGTTCCGCAGGATTTTCCGAGCATTCATGCCGCATTGGGCGAGGCGGACGAGGGGGACACGGTTTTTGTTTCAAAGGGCACCTATCGGGAAAACATCGCCATGCAAGACAATGTTGTTCTCATGGGGCAAGACATGCTCCGTACCATAATCGACGGCGGCCGGATCGGTCCGTGCGTCATCGGCGCCGATGGGGCAACCATCACCAATTTCACCATTATCAACGGCACCACGGGAATATTGTGCAAAAATACCCGTCCGATAATCACAAGAAATCTTATTGTTGACAATAAAGGCGCCGGCATACATGCCTTGATATCCCTTCCCGATATTAACAATAATATCATCTATCGAAATGAATGGACGGGTATTTTTCTCGAATCTACCCGCGGAACGCGTACGTCAATAGATCATAATGTTATCTTGGAGAACGGATATTGCGGGATATTCTGCGCCCACCGTACCGAGGTGCTTATTCACAACAATATCTTTCTTGAAAATAAGCAGTACGGCGTTTATATTGCTCCGGAGTCACGGAAAACCCGGATTATATTCAATAATATATACATGAACCGGCAGCCTTTCAATACGGGAGCCGTGGTCAACGAGACCAATGTCTCCAAACAGCCCCTGTTCATTTCCCCCGGGCACCCTGAATATAATTATTTTGTCAAACCCATTTCCGCATGCAAGGGCAAGGGAGAAAACGGGACGGACATCGGCCTTATCACCAGCCAGATGATCGAAGCCCTGGGTACGGACCGGGATGGTGACGGGATTCCCGATGACATTGACCAGTGTCCCGATGTTCCGGAAGATAAAGACGGTTTTGAAGATCAGGACGGTTGTCCGGATTATGATAACGATAAAGACGGCATTTACGATACCCAGGACAAGTGCCCTAACGATCCTGAAGACAGGGACGGTTTCCAGGACGAAGACGGATGTCCCGATCCGGACAATGACCGAGACGGCATTTGTGATCCATGGGTGGCAAAGGAAGGCAGGCTGGCGCAATACGAAAAGATCTGCAAGGGCATCGATTTGTGTCCCAATCAACCGGAGACATTCAACGGATTCAAGGACGATGATGGCTGTCCTGATGAAAAACCCCAGGAGATCAAACAAAAATTCGTATTGACCGGTGTAAATTTCAAGACCGCGTCCGCGGAGCTTCTTGAAGAGTCCTACTACATGCTTGAGACGGTCTATAATAGCCTGGAAGCGTATCCTAAAGTCAAGGTGGAGATCGACGGTCATACCGATAATGAAGGAAGCGCCGATTATAACCGCGTTCTTTCGGAAGAACGGGCGAAAACCGTAATGAAATACCTGATAAACAGGGGTATATCGCCGGACAGGTTAACAGCAAAGGGATATGGAAAAGAAAGGCCGGTAGCATCGAACAATACGGCCGAAGGTCGCGCTAAAAACAGACGGGTTGAGCTTATCCCTGTTAATTAGGTTCTGTAGGCGAATTATATACGCGTTTAGCGTAGATAATTACCCGTACAGAACCTTATCGCCTTCCGGCGGGTTAGAGCATCTATAACCGAAAGATGTGCGAGGGACCAGTGGAAAAGATAAAGGGCGGAAGAATGGGAAGCACGGCGGGAATGCTGCTGGCGTTCGTAGGGGCGTTACTGTGTTTTACCACGTATGGATTGGACGGTAACG
>JBAVGL010000291.1:0-14520 GCA_049684795.1 Chitinivibrionales bacterium
AAATATGGGTGGCGTTCTGTTGGATAGCCCTTCTTTTATGTTTCTGTTCGAAAAATTCCACCCCACCCACTGCCCCCGCTTTATACTCAAACCAAGATTTAATCGGTAGTTGGCTGGGAACCTCTTATATACCATCATCATACCCCACAGTAACTATTGATTCTCAAGCAATACGCTTTAGCGTTTTTCTTGTTAACGGAAATCTTTCGGTTAATGATACGAACCTAACTTTAGCTTTCGCATATCCGTTGTATTCAATTAATTTTAATGGCAGTGGGGCTTTTAAAATTGAACAAGGACAATTTACTTCCAACTTTCCTGGGGCCGTAATATATTCCGGCCTTATGAACGAGACTAAAGATTCAATATCCGGTTCAATAATAATGATTGGTTTTGACCCTTATAGTACATCAAATAATGGAACTTGGTCAGTAACAAAATTACAATGAAATTTAGTTCGTGGAAGGAATGTCGGTTATTCTTTCGCCGGAGATTAAATATTTTAAGAAAAATATTTTGATAACCCCCAAGATTTTTTTAGTTCCTGATTATTGTTTTTGGCGGCACGGACGACGCATCACGTCCCTATGCCCGTCGCGCTTTTAGGGCCGTTTCCATTCATTTTAGGATTTTCCAATATTTATTTTACTAATTCACACCGGAGTTGTTATCGAAAGACCAATCGCGGGGTTTTTTTCATTGTTGTCAACTTTTAGGGGGGTTCAATGCATAAGTTTCTATCAATTTTATTGTTCTGTTTTATTTCCATTCTATTTGCACAAGATCAAGCCGCCTTTAAAAACGCCTTGGGATGGGAATCTGGACTATCCTATAGGAGGTATATAAATAACAGCGTTTGGGTGGGTGTCAATTTTAACGGAAGCTACAGCAACAACGAGACAAATGATACTTCGTTCGACCAAACCAAGCAAATATCCAATGATTCTATAACATATCAGAATATTAATTCCAATAAGGATACCACAAAAACATATTCCGGCACCGTTAAAATTGAATTGGGGAAAGAAATATTCAAGTTTAAAAAACTTGATATTGACGCCTATCTCGGAGCCGGATATACGCTTACTAATAGCAGGACTTATCAATTTTTTTCCGGTTCGTACTTGAATGAAACGAAAGGTCACTCAATCTTAGGAATAATTGGCTTGGAACCCAAAATATTTTTATGGGACAAAATAAGCATTGGGACACAACTGGGCATTCAATACACCTATTCAACTTCAAATTTGACTTATGATGATAATTCTGGAGCAAATACAGGCTACGCCTACGTCAACACGGAGAATAGAACAACGAATACAAATAATTTCGGGTTGTTTGGAAATATTTCATTGTCAAGCATTTTGGTCATTCATTATTATTTCTAAATAAAAGGCAAAATATGAAAAATCCGCAGACAATGCTACAAGGAAAAACATTTGAAAAGCCGGGCGCTATTAGGGCATAATCAAGACATACTCCCGCACATGCTGAATCCTCTTAAAAAAGGCTATTGTCATGAAAAAACTTTGTTTTTTTCTGCTTCTGGCCTGGGGACCTGTCTTTGCGCTCATCATTCCAACGGAGCGCCGTATCACATGGGAGGGTAATGTCGGCATTCCCGACGGCGTTCCGAACAGAACAGCGATTTCCGCCACAATTACCGCCTCAACGTACGGCAACGGCACGACCGACGCGACCAACGGAATCCAGACCGCCCTTAATAATTGCCCGGCAGGCCAGGTCGTGTATCTTTCGGCGGGCACATATCGCATTAATAGTATTCTTCGTATTCCCGACAGCGTAACGCTTCGCGGAGCGGGGCCCAAGCAGACCATTCTCGACGCGCACGGCTCTAGCGAAGCCGTGATAGCTTTCGGTCAGGACGCCACGCCATACAGCCCAAACTCCAAGGCGATCACCGGTGGGAGCACTGCAGGTTCAAACACGATTTCCCTCGCGAGTGCGAGCGGGATCAGCGTTGGATCGTATCTGCTCATTACGGAACTCAACGATACGAGTTTCGTCACGATCAAAGGCGGGGAAGGAAGCTGCACCTGGTGCGACGGAGGCATCGGCTGGAACGGCACGCGCGCCCTGGGCCAGGTCGTGGAGGTGACGTCCGTAAACGGCACGGCCATCGGCATTGCCCCTTCTCTTTATATCAACTATGCCGCTTTGCTTTCCCCGCTTGCGACACCCTTCAGCGCCGGGGCCAAATACGCGGGTGTTGAAGATCTCCAGGTATACGCCAACAATACGGGCTACACGACGAACATCATCATGAACGGCTCGGCGTATTGCTGGGTAAAGAATATCGAAAGCAATTACGCGGACGGCGACCACTTCAGGGCATTTTGGGCGTATCGCTGCGAGGTGCGCGACAGCTATTTCCATGATGCGTTCGACCATTCGCCCGGCCAGACCGATGCCGATGTTTTTATCGCCGACAAGTCGAGTGGTTTGCTTATTGAAAACAACATCATGAGGCGCATGCATGTGTCAATCATGCTCAACTGGGGGGCCGCCGGCAACGTGATCGGCTACAACTACTCGGCCAATGATTTCGATGAATCCGCCTATAACGTGGTCATGGGCGACCTGAGCATGCACGGTTCGAACCCGATGTTCAATTTATACGAGGGCAATATAGCGACATCGTTCCACCCGGACGGCATCTGGGGTTCCAACAGCTATAACACCCTTTTCAGGAGCTGGCTGCTGGGTACGACAAAGATTTGCTATCCTTTGTCGGGCCGCAGCGTCGAGCGTAGTGATTCCACGTGGTGGGCGTGCCAGGCCAACAGGGCCATTAATGTGGACTTTGTGGGCCTGTATTACAATATCATCGGCAATGTTTCGGGCTCGACCGACCTGCTTAAGATCACTTCATATAATAACGGCACGCACATTATTCCCTCCGTTTCGATGATCATCGCTCCCCAGAACCGGTCTTATGACGGGACCACGTACTGTTACTGCTTCGGCTACAGCGAGGCGAACGATGACGGCTCTTCGGGAACTTACCCCGAAGACAACCGTCTGCCCTTTACAACTGCCATTCTTCACGGCAACTACGATTATGCGTCGGATTCAACCAAGTGGGACCCGACAATTTCCGACCATATTCTTCCCGCCTCATTGTACCTTCCGGCGAAACCATCGTGGTGGGGAAGCATGCCCTGGCCGCCTATCGGCCCTGATGTTAGCCCGATGGTCAACAAAATCCCTGCCCAGGTGCGCTATGAGGCCCTTGTTGCGGGTATAAACAGTACAAGGGGGCCATTGCCGCCCGGTTTGAGTTTCAGATGCTTGTCTCCGATGAAAATCGAGTTTCAAATACAGAAGGCCGGACATGTCAGGCTGGAGGTTTTTAGCGCCGGCGGTAAACGCGTCCGGACACTTGTGGATGCGTATATGACCGCAGGTAAGCATACCGTTATATGGAATTTAAAAGCATACCCGACTGGTGTGTATGTTTACAAACTTACAGCAGGGAAATTAAATGTTGTAAACAAAGAAATTGTCCGGGGCCGATAAAGAGTTTTCCGTAAAGGAGGACGCATCATGAAAACAGCATGTTTCATTCCGATATTATTGCTATGCTCAGTCGCGTTGGGAACCACGTATTATGTTGACCAAAACGCCTCAGGGGCCGTCGATAACAATCCTGGTACCTCGACCCAGCCCTGGAAAACAATCCAGAAGGCCGCTAATACGGTAAAAGCCGGGGACTCGGTCATTGTCAAGTCCGGGACGTACAACGAGCGGATCACCTTTGCGTCCGGTCATTCGGGCACTGCCGGCAAGAAGATTGTTTTCAAGGCGGACCCGAGACGGACGGTGTTCATGCAGGGGTTCAACACCGATGGCGCAAATAACCTGCGGATTGAAGGGTTCGACATTGCCTATACCCAGGGCGGCTGGCTGGGCGGCGGGGTCTGGCTGTCGAGCGATACGGTTGAGGTCGTGGACAATTATCTGCACGACATTCATGGGCCCGGCATCCAGATGAGCTGGAGCGGCGGCCCGTGGGAGTCGGTTTACATCGGAAACAACCATGTTTATCATTGTCAATACGGCCTTACGGTAAGCGGTTCCAATATTCTGGTTGAAAATAACGAAGTGGAACGGCTCTTCCAGTTCGACTCGACAGACGACTGCGATTACTCGAGGTTTTTCGGGGACTCCATCACTTTCAGGGGAAATTATTTCCACAATACCCTGATGAGCGAAGTGGGCACCGCCCACCTTGACTGTTTCCAGACCTTCGACAACAACGGGGAACACGTGGCGAACGTGACGTTCGAAGGGAACCGGTGCAGCGAGTGCGACGAGGGGCTGATGGGAGAAGCGACGTTTTACCATAAAAGCCACGATATTATTTTCAAAAACAATATTTTCGCGCATTCCGGCGCGTGGGGACTGTGCGTGAAAGACATCACCAATATTAAGGTTTTCAACAACGTGTTCTTCGACATACAGTACCACGGGGCCGGGTTCAGCGGCGCTTACGCGACCGGTGAAGAGGTGAAAAACAATATTTTTTACAAAAGCGAAACGTCCTACTGGTGCTCGGACAGCGGGCAGGTGACCGGCGATTACAACATCGTGTATAAGTCCGACAGCCCGGCGGGCGCGCACAACAAAATCGGCGTTGACCCGCTCTTTAAGGACACCTCGGCCGGGGATTTTCATCTTTTGGCCGGCAGCCCGGCCATCGACGCGGGGACCGTGGTGGACGTGGCGACCGATTTTGACGGGACAGCGCGCCCCGTAAACGGCGTTTTCGACATCGGCGCGTTCGAGTTTTCCAATGCGGCGGTTAAGGGTGATCGGTCGGAAAAACAGGGACCGGCACTGCGCAGGATTATGGTCGCCAATCCTGTTACAGCGGCCCTTTTATGCCGCTTTCTGCGCAATAACAACGCCTTGGTGCTTTTCGATTGCACGGGCAAGCGCGTCAGTGCCGGGCAGATTCACAGAAGTGATATTTATGTGATAAAAAACAAGGAGACCGATGCGGTCCGGAAAGTGTTCGTGATCAAATGAGACAAACATTTCATTTAACCATGTTCTTTTTCCTTGCAATCATCGGGTTCGCCGATTACCCGGATGCGGCAATCTATTACGTCAACAATTCCGGTTCCCCGGCATGCGTAAACTCCGGAAACGGTACACTGGCGAAACCGTATTGTACCATTGCGTACGCGATCTCCCGAATGAGCGGCGGAGATACCGTGTATGTAAGGGCGGGGACTTATAATGAGCAGCTTTACATAACAGGACCGGCGGGAAATGCGAGTTCAAATACGACCATTGCGGTATATCCAGGAGATACGGTATTGCTCCTTGGAAACGGGACCAACACGGGACGGTGCAAAATAGCAAATACAAACCATATCACCCTTCAGGGCTTCACGATCACGAATTCCAACCAGGGACTTTTTATCGACTCATCGACCAATATCGTTGTGAACGATTGCACGATCCACCATGTCGGCCAGGAAGGGCTGCACATCCACTACAATTCATCGAATGTAACGATCGACCACTGCCTGATCCACGACACGCGGCAATGGCAGTATGACGGGGAAGGGATCTATATCGGCACGAGCGACGCCGCGCCCGTGGACAATACAAACAATGTAATGGTACGCAATACCACTATTTACAACGCTCCCGATGAAGGTATTGAATTGAAAATAGGGACCCATCACATTACCATAGAAGGGAATACCATTTATAATGTTAATCTGGGTTCCGATTGGTCCCAGAATGGAAATGACGTGGGAGCGATAGAAGTGAATAACGCGGTCGGGTCCGTCCAGAATTATGGCGGCGATCCGCAGCAGGTGATAAGAAACAATTTCATTCATGATGTCAAGACGGCCATCCGGGCGGGGACGGGAAGCACTGTCTATAATAATGTCATTTGGAACGTGAGAGGTTACGGGATTTACGTGGACAACCAGTCGAACGATCCCTACACCCGCGCTATGTACCACAATACCATTGATGCGACGCCGGCAAACGCCGTGTTCCATGTCGGTGGCGCGCAGGACGTCAGAAATAACATCGGGCCTGCGACTGCCAGGAACCTTCCGACCCAGGACGCATATTATGTCGACAAGGCCGGGGCAGATTATCATTTGGTCAAGGGGACCGCCCCGATTGATGCAGGTGATGATCTTACGTCGATTGTTCCCACGGACAGGGACGGCGTCAGCAGGAAAACGAACGGCGCGCCGGACATGGGGGCTTACGAGTATTCCGGTTCCAGCCGCATAGGTGAATCCGCAGTCCCGGGACCGGTTTCCCAGGATTTGAGGTTATTGACCTTCAGCAAGAACAAAATCGATTATGCGGTTTCCCAAGCGGGCAATATTGATGTGCAAATCCTTGACATTTCAGGCAGGCCCATCCGTGCCCTGCTGGACACGTGGACAGACAAGGGCATTCATTCCATATCATGGAACATGCGGGGTTATCCTGCCGGGATTTATCTTTTCAGGCTTGTTGCCGGGGAATCATCATTGGTGCAAAAAGAAATTATCTTGAAGTAAATGGAAATAATCCAGCCAGAAGCTAAAGAACCGAGTCGTTCAGGGTTTTTCCGAAATCCGCAAGGCCTCGCGGAAAAGCTTTTCGACAAGGCCCTTGTCAACCTTTTTTCGTGCCGACCTGCCGCGGTTAAGTTCTTGTTCGAGGGAGTCCACAATGTGTTCGGGGTCCGCGATGCTGGCCGCCAGGGCGTGTTTTGACAGGATATATCCCACCGGGCAATTAAAATGTTTTCCCAGCAGTTCCCTGAACACCCATACGGCCGCCGCTGCCCTGCGCTGTACCGGGCGCATCCTTCTATAACCCGGAAACTTGGCCTTGTAGTGCAGCATGTGGTCGATGACATAGTCTTTTTCAACAAGCAACCGCGATTCCTTCAGGTAGAGGTCGAGCAGACTTGCGGCGCGAAGTTTTCCCTCGATTTCGCGCTCAATGGTAAAAAGGTCGAGCACGTCCTTAATTGCATAGTCAAGCAACTCTCGTTGTATCGGCCGTTTGAGCCAGTTGGCGCGCTGGAACTTGAGTTTCCGTTTTTTCTCGATATTGAGATGGTCGGAAAGGTTGACGGGCATGTTAAGCAGCTTCTGGCCCACGGCAATGTCGCGCACCGGCGCGATGGTGCATCCGAGCACGTTCTGTGCCATGAAAACGTCGTTTGCGCAGGAGAACATAATCTTGACGATGTTGGGGTCCGTCAGAAAGCTTCGCAGCGCCAGGTTGTTTCCCATTTTCAACACGTCGATGATGGCCGTTTCCTTACCGTCGAAACACTGTAAAATAGAGATCGAATAAGCATATCGCATGTTCCCCTGGTCGCCCTCCATGTCAAGGGCGATCGCGTCGACCCGGCGGGCATGCAGATCTCCGAGATAGGCCGCAAGGTCGTGTTCAGAATCGATATAACGGTCGATCCGGCCCGTCGGATTATCGGCGGAAGGGGACAAGGCATTTTTTTGCATCGATATAAAGTATATCATTATGTTCCATTTTTCTTGCATTTCTTATATAATTATTCATAATTTCAATACCTATGATCGGAACGAATACGGACAACAGCCAGCCGCAACAGGAACATTCTACGGAAAATGACGGCACGGATCATAAAAGCCGCCCTGTACTTCCAGTGCAAGCCGTATTAAGTGATGCTCTCAACCAGAAGAAGATCCGCGACATCTGCTGGGAGGTCGGGGGGCATTTTCCGAAGTCCCTGAAATTGGAATCCATGACCCTGCTTTCGATGCACCCGCGACAGGCCCATATCCAATGGAACATACTCCAGCCGACGGTTGAAAAGCTCAAGACATCGGTGGGCGGGGCTTTTGACAACGCCCGCCTTGTGTTGCGCGTGTACGACGTTACCGACATCATATTCGACGGGTTTAACGCGCACCGCTGGTTCGACATCGACATTAAAGACCTCAGCGGTAATTATTACTTGACAATACAGCAATTCGAGCGCAACTTGATGGCTGAAACTGGCTTCAGGCTTGTCGACAACAGGTTTTTGCCCATGGTCAGGTCCAACACCATGTACTTTGAGCGCGACCGGCCGTCGATGTCGAGCGCTACGCGCGGTTATTTTGTCGGCGGAAAAATCAAAAGGAAATTCCCCGTCGAATCGATGTACGACGCGCCGCTCTACGAACCGCTTGGTTTTGCCATGGCAGCAAGAAAATTCAGGCCGCTTCGGATTGCGGTTGTCAAACTGGTGCCGGACGGGGTTTTCCAATCCGGTAAAGGAAATGACGGCGTCCTTGGCGCGGTCATGCGGCGGTGCGCGGAAATGGGGGAGAGCGTGGCGCTTTTTGAAGCGGGTGAAAACGAATTAACCGCCGTTCGGCAGTTCCCGTTCCTGCGGCAGATCAAGTATTTATCGATTGTTTTGTTCAAGCGTCTGGCGCACCATCACGTAAAAAGGCCGTTTCACATAGTTGATTGCCACGACTGGTTTTCGTACCTTGTGTGCGCCGCCGCCGTGCAGCGGCTGGGCGTTCCCATGGCGCTAACCCTGCATTCCATTGAAAAAGAACGCGCGGGCGAAGGCTTCGGCACGGGAATATCGCAGACCATTGCGCATTGGGAGATACTGGCCGTGCAGCGCGCGGGCCGCGTGTTAGTTGCATCGCAGTGGGCGGCAGAAGAAATAAAGGCCCGATACGCCGCGCGGGAGGGTTTGATAACCGTACTTTCATACAGGGGCCTTGATCCACAAAACCAGCTTGCGATCGAACAAACCGTGGCGCGCTGCCTGACAAATTATTACGAGGTCGTGCAGGAGCATAAAGGGGACAGGCAGCATGGCTAAAGGCAGCGCGTCTGAAGGGTATCTTGCCATAGTGCTGCATGCGCACCTTCCGTTCGTGCGGCACCCCGAATACGAGAACTTCCTTGAAGAACGCTGGTTTTTCGAGGCCATGACCGAGACATACATTCCCTTGATAAAATTATTGGGCCGTGCCGCTTCGGAGAATGTCGGTTTCAAGCTCGCGATCTCGCTTTCACCGACCCTGCTCGCTATGATGGAGGACACGCTTCTGCAGGAGCGGTATGTAAAGCACCTTGACAAACTCATCGAGCTCAGTTCCAGGGAACAAGAGCGCAACCGCAACAATCCGCATTGCCGCTGGCTTGCCGAAGTGTATGGAGGGCTTTTTAAGGAGGCGCGGGACATCTTCACGGGATGCAATTGCAGGCTGTCGGCGCCGTTCAAGCAGCTCCATGCCGCCGGTTTCGTGGAGCTGATCACGACGTCGGCCACGCACGGCGTTTTGCCGTTTTTAATTACCCAGCCCAAGGCGGCCCATGCGCAGATCGCCGAAGGAGTCGCTTATTTCGAAAGCGTTTTCGGGTTCAGGCCGCAGGGCTTCTGGCTGCCCGAATGCGCCTTTTCACCGGGCCTCGACGCGCTGCTTGCCAAAGAGGGAATACGTTATTTTTTCGTGGAATCGCATGGCATTTTTAACGCGGTGCCGGCGCCTCGTTACGGGGTAAACGCCCCGATTTACACGGCGTCGGGCGTTGCCGCGTTCGGACGGGACCAGTTGAGCACCGAAGAGGTCTGGTCCGCGCGCAAGGGCTATCCGGGCGATCCGGCGTACCGGGAGTTTTACCGCGACATCGGTCACGACCTTGACCTGGACTATATCCGGCCCTATATCGCGGGAGACGTGCGGGTCGATACGGGCATCAAATATTACCGCATCACGGGCAAGGGAAGCCATAAAGAGCTGTATCATCCCGACGCGGCGCGCGAGAAGGCCGCGCAGCATGCGGGAAATTTTCTGCACAAGCGGATCGGGCACATCGAGCATTTACATTCAAGAATGGGAAGGCCGCCGATCATCGTGGCGCCGTTCGACGCGGAACTTTTCGGCCATTGGTGGTTCGAGGGGCCGCAGTGGCTGGATTTTCTTATCCGTAAAACGGTGTACGACCAAAACACCATAGAATTGACGACGCCGGCCGCGTTCCTTGACCGGCACCCGGTGCACCAGGCCGGCGTGCCCAGCGTGTCGACATGGGGGCATAAGGGTTATTTTGAAGTATGGCTCAACGGCAAAAACGACTGGATATATCCGCACCTCTTTGAATGCGCAAGGCGCATGCAGAACATCGTGAATGGCGCAGCACCGACCCCCTCGGCGATTATCAAGCGGGCGCTCAACCAGTGCGCGCGGGAGTTGCTGCTGGCGCAGAGCTCCGACTGGCCCTTTATCATCAACGGCGGGACAGCCACCGCCTATGCGACCCGGCGATTCAAAGACCATGTGTCAAGGTTCCATTTTCTTGCCGACGCCATAGAGAACAAATCAATCAGCCCCGACCATTTGCAGGTGATCGAACACATCGACAATATTTTTCCGGACATTGATTACAGGGTGTTTATCAAAAGTTAATCGGGAAAACTCCTTGCCTGAGATGGTTTTCATATGGCAACCTCGACAATACGATCATGCTCTCCCGTCTGTTCTTAAACGCGGCGTTGATGCAAGAATATCTTGATAGCATCCGTAAAACCCGCCGCTTCACATCCGGCAGGCTACATGAACCGTTCAAACCGGTCCTTTGAGGCCTTGCAGACGGGGCATTTTTCGGGCGGGTTGTCGCGGCCGCAGAGATAGCCGCACACTTTGCAGCGCCACACGGGCACGGAAAGGCCTAAGGGCTTGTTTGAAACGGAGGCGCTTGAAGGCTTTCCCCGCTTATCGGGATCTTTGGGACGCCGTTCGGGGATGGATTTGGCCTGCTCTTTACCTTTGGCTATGGCATCGGACACGTACAGGGCGCAGAAGCAGGCGCCGTACTCGTTGATGTCGGCGTCGCGGTAGTCGCACGGACAGATGATGTCGAGATCTTTCTGGCGGTCGCCGGTGGCGCGGCGGCACGGGCAGTTCCAGTAGCCGTAGCGGTCTTCGTTGACGAGCAGCCCCTCGACCAGGTCACGGGTAAATTCCGCGTCGGGGTTGAGGTTGTACCCGGATTCTCCCGCCTCTTTTTTGAGCCGCGCATACAGGGCGTCGGTCCGGTCGGGCAATATTTGGGGCGGTTGCGGGTTTTTATTCATGCGAATTCCCTGCTGATTTTTTCTTCGTCATACCCGCAGATGGCTTTTTTATTATTGATGACGAGCACGGGATAGGTTTCGTCGCGGTTCCATTTACATACTGTATCAATGACCTTTTGTTCGTCGTCTTCGGAAAGCATATCAACGTATATTGTTTCGTATTCGACGCCGAGCTTGTCGAGTAGCCGCTTGGTTTTTTTACACCAGACGCAGGTGCTGAGCGCGTAGAGCTTGTTTTTCTTTGTGGGAGGCATGGGTGACTTTCGTTATCGCTCACTGAGCGAAGCGCCGCACTGAGCCGCGCCGAAGTGTCGAAGTGAGCACGTGCGAATATAAATTTCCTTCCTGCCTGCGCTATCGCTTCGGTAGGCAGGCGGCTTCGCTCAAGGACATGAGTAGTACCAAACATTATTTAAAATACATGATGAAAAAAAATATTGACAAAAAATTTCATGAGGTGTATATTATACACCATAATATCACTACTCAAAAAAGGAGCGGAATATGCGGGACATTGTTGCGAGTGTCGATCTGGTCGCTTATTGCGGCTTGTATTGTGGCGGTTGCGGCGCTTATGTAAAAGAACGGTGCAACGGGTGCCATAAAAACGAAAAGGCTTCGTGGTGCAAGATTCGCGCCTGCTGCATAGGGAAGGGCATTGCGTCATGCGCCTCATGCACTGAATATGCCGATCCCAGGGAATGTAAAAAATTCAATAATATCATGTCCAAGGTGTTCGCGCTGTTGTTTAAATCCGACAGGGCCGCGTGCATCGCCCAGATCAAAGAGGCGGGAATGGATGGGCATGCTAAGAAAATGGCGGAACTTAAAAAGCATTCAATCAAAAAATAGTCGAAAGTCACAAGTCGAAAGTCCGAAAGGCAAATATTTATGACGAATATTACCGACAAGCAGGAAAAAATACTTCGGTTTATCGAACAGTTCTGGCATTCGTATGCGCTGTCGCCCACGTACCAGGAAATCCGGAAGCATTTCGGGTTTGAGTCGCCCAATGCCGTGCAGAAGCACGTTCAGGCGCTCTTCAAAAAAGGCTATTTGCGGGGCGTAAAAGACAGCCACGGCCGCAACCGCAGCCTGATTTCCGTGCGGTCCATGAACAAGGAAGTGCCGCTTGTGGGCCGCATCGCGGCGGGCAAGCCCATAGAGGCCGTGGAAAACATCGACGCGAAAATTGACCTTTCGGCATTGGGCGTTGACAACGGCAAGGAAGACTATTTCGCGCTCACGGTCAAGGGAAACAGCATGATCAACGCGCATATCATGGACGGCGACATGGTGGTGGTAAAAAAGCAGCCCGCCGTGGACGCCCACGAAATAGCGGCCGTGCTGTGGAACGGCGAGGCGACCCTCAAGTACGTGCGGAAAACCTCCCGCGCGGCGGTCATGCTCGTTCCCGCAAACGACGCAATGGGGCCCATGCTCGTCGATCCGAGGGACACGGAGTCGTTTGCGGTGCTGGGGAAAGTGGTGAGGGTGATTAGATACTGTAGCTGAATTATCTACGCCTTTAGCGTAGATAATTCCTGCGTACAGTATCTTACCTGCCGAAAGGCAGGTAAGGAGCTACTATAATATGAATTTTATTTCTTTACACACACACTCGGTATTTTCCTTCCACGCAGGCGTATGCACGGTGCATGAGCTGGTCGTGCGCGCGAAGGCCATGGGCATGAGCGCCATTGCCCTTACCGACGTCGACCGCATGAGCGGCCTCATACGGTTTTATGGAGAATGCAAAGAACAGGGCATTAAGCCCATTCTCGGCGTCGAGCTGACACAGCCCGGAGCCTGCGATGAACGCGTCGTGCTCCTGGCGAAAAACGCGGAGGGCTACGCGGACCTGTGCGAAATAATAACCCTACGCCATGTGCATGAAAAAGAATTCACGTTTAAAAAAGTTTTTTCAAAAGCGTGGGAAAACCTTTTTTTTATCACCGCCTTTCCAAAAGTGCTTGAGCTTTTGGCTAATACTCCCAACCGGCCCGGGCTTTACGGGGAGCTTGTCAATAATTCTTCGCTTACGCGCGAGCGCAGCAAGCTGGTCGTGCAAACTGCACAGCGCTGCGGGGGCGTGCCGCTCATCGTTTCCAATGACCCGTATTTTCTCGATAAAGAAGACTGGGAAACGCACAAGATACTGGCGGCTATCGGCAAGATCTCAACGCTTTCGCGGCTTAAGCCCGGGGAATACGTAACAGAAAGCGCATGGCTCAAGCCGGGCGAAACAATGCAGGCGCTTTTTCCCAATCATAAAGACGCCATTGCCAATACGCAAAAAATAGCGGACCTTTGCGTGGCAGATCTTGATTTAGGAACATGGATCATGCCGCGCATAACAGTGCCGGGCAACGATCCCAACGGCCATCTTGCGAAACTTGCGTATGAGGGGCTTACTGCAAACTACGGCAACAAAGACACCTTCGAACGCGCAAAAGAGATACAGGCGATGGAACTCGAGGTCATCAAAAAACTCGATTATGCCTCATACTTTTTGATTGTAAAAGACATCCGCGACTGGGCAGGCGCTACGCTGCAAAACGGCTATCGCAAACCGAAGGATTGTACGGTCCTGCGGGGAAGCGCGGCAAATTCAATGACCTTTTACAACATAGGCGTAAGTGATTTAGATCCAATAAAATACGATTTGTACTTCCAGCGGTTTCTCAATGAAGACCGCGCCTCGCCGCCCGATGCCGATCTGGATTTTGGCTGGGACGAACGCGAACAGGCGCTTGATCATTTAATAGAAAAATGGGGACGCGAGCATGTTGCCATTACCTGCACTACCAACCATTTCAGGCGCAGGGCCGCGTTCAGGGAAATCGCGAAGGTGTTTGGTTATACCGAAGAGCAGATCACTAAAATCCTTAAGAGCCATAAGACGCGGACCAAACGCATCATGGACGACGAAATACAACACCTTCTGGTGCTTGCGGAAAAAATCAGAGGTAAACCAAGGTTTCTGGGCCAGCATCCCGGAGGCGTGCTTATCACTAATGGCCCTATCTGGCGCCGCGTTGCGTGTGAATATTCAGGCGGCCTTAAAAACCGCATCATCACCCAGATCGACATGCACAACGGCATCGACGAGCTCGGGCTCATCAAGTTCGATATATTGGGCAACGGGTCGCTGTCGGTGCTGCGCGACACGCTGCGGCAGATAAAGGAACAGGGATTGCCCGATCCGCAAGTGTGGGACCTGGAAAAGTGCTATGCGGACCCGGCTGTGCGCGAGATCGTGGGCGGCGGCAGGACAAAGGGAATATTTTACATCGAAAGCCCGGCGCAGACCCGTTTGAACAAAAAGGCGCAAGCGCAGACATTCGAGGAAATAACCATAACGTCAAGCCTCATCCGGCCCGCGGGCGCGG
>JBAVGL010000292.1:0-5388 GCA_049684795.1 Chitinivibrionales bacterium
GCAATTCTGGGCAATTCCCCGGTCCCAAACGCCAGTTTTGTTTTCGAACAACCCATATCTGAGGCATATTGACATAAAGTGCATTTTCCAGCCTTGACAAGAACAGCTCCATCCTTGAATTGATGGCAGGCTTGCGTGCAGTCATCTATCGTTTCCGCTCGTACAGAGGGCAAGCTAAACAAAATCTCCTCTATTGAGCTATCGGCTGCACTCTTGCTCATCCTGGAGCGGAGCATAGTTCTGACCGACGAAAGCGGAATTCCGGACGATAATTGATTGATAGCCGATTCTAAAGCATTGTTATGATCGGTGAATTTAGCCGTTGCTTCTACTAAGGAATTCAAATTCGAATCGTTGCTGGAAGCATTGCGATCGGACTTAGTCCTTGCTAATTTCTGTGCTTCCCGCAGTCCTGCCAGATAGTTTGTTTTTTCAAGTTTTCTGCATTGTTTCGCTCGACCATCAGTAATTTGGCGCGAAACACACAGCTCGTCAATTTTCGCCAACCGGTCATGCTCAGCAATTTCCATATTTGAGTAGAGCAATTTTCCCCCTAACAGGATGCAACAACCATTTGCTTTTTTGTTACAGTTATCGCAATCTTCAAAGGATTTTATATGGCTGAATTTCAGGCCGTTTTTAATTAAAAAAGACTTTGCATCCGGACATGAACTAAAAACTATTGGAGGAAATATCAATCCGCTTTTCAACAAAAGGTCGTCACTCATCTCTTTGTAAAGCATGGCGGATAATTTTTTATCTTCCGGGGAAACTTGAGATTCGATCAGATGTTGTATCTCAGCCGAGGATGCATCCTTGTATATCAATGCCAAAAGTTGTTGAGCGGCCGGTTTCGCCCTGGTATTTTTAAAATCCGCAATCTTTTGATTTCTCTCATCAACCGCTTTATTGACCGCCTGAGCGTGAAGTCGGGCCATGGCTTCCTCAGCGGAAATCGTCGCCGTTTTTTCCCGTTTTGGGGCATTGTAAATCCGAATGGAAGAATCCTTTTTATGGGAGAAAGCGTTTTTAATCCCATCAGTGGAAATGACCGATTCACCGGTAGTAATTAATCCCTCCATTCGCAAGGCTTCGCTAATCTCGCCAAACATTTCGGGTGTAAAATCCAAGCCCTTAATTAGTTTTTTGCCCAGCTTGCGGCAACGACCATGTTCATTTTCTCTACAGCCGGAGCATTGCGTATTTGATAAAACATACAGCGATTTCCGTTTTTTATCAAGATCCCGAAGCTTCGATTTTGCTTGATCGCAATTGTCAAATGCTGTGGGATCATCAACAATTTTTGCCCAAATACAAGGTGCATGCAAAAGATCCCGGATGCCGGGAAGACTGCGAATCTCATCATCAGTCAGTTCCTTTTTCAGGAACTGAAAGATTTCCATTGTATTTTTTCCAATGGTTGCCTGTAATTTTGCCATTTTATGGGCATCGCTTACTCGTTTTTCCCGCAGGGCTTCCAGACCTGTGTCATAAATTCCGGCCAATCGTTCATCATTGGGAACGAGGTGGAGATTACTATCTACCTGGGTAGAAAACATCTCGCTTAATTCTATAGATAACGCTTCGTCGGCATTGGCTTCATCGACTCTTAGGTTACAATTTGTGCTCCCGACTAAATTATCAGGGATATCGCCAAGGCCGCCTCCAAGCCCCAGATCGTCCTGGAAATCGCCGTGTGCAGGTAAGAAGTTCATATTGAGAATCCTTTCCAAAAGGGTTTATAAATTAATAACGTTTATTTTGTCGCCAATACAAGTTTTGCCTTTTTTTCAAGAAGTTTCTGGACGTCTTTTCGCACGAAACTTTCCATGGACTGCCATATTTTTTCCGGGTTGATCTTTTTCAAGTCCGGGTCCCGCTTGAATTGTTCAAGAAAAAGGGTTTTGATGTCAGCAACATATTCTTCGATTTCGTCATCAATCGGTGGATTAATTTGGGATTCCTTGCGAATTTCCAACTCCTCGCATCCCGTTCGTTGGAGATGATCGATCATTTCCTCCAACAAGCAGGCCACTTGTTTTCTCATGATATCCTCCTGGTTAAATACTGGTACCGTTATGTTCAAAATTTGTATTAATAGATTATTTGGGAAGGAATAATTATGTAACTGCTTTCGGTAGCACTTTTTTGACCTCAGCCTATGCTTTTCTGCCGATTTAAATGAAAGGTCATTGCGTCAATAGCTGTCGTCCTCTGTTCTTATATTATCCTGTATCACCCATGCTGCATCACTTATCCCTTCACGGAGGCATTCTTGAAACTACAGGTGAAAGGGGGTTTTATGGCACTATCCATGTTCCGGAAATCCATCCGAAAACTGATACGGGAATGGGAAAAGAAATTCCGCGCCGAGGCAAAGGAATCGAACTATAAGACGCTGCAAATTTATCAGGGCGACGAGCAAACAAAAGAAGAGTTTCTCGAATGGGCCAACGAATGCCTTGACGCGCAGGTTGAATATATCGAAGAAATGGTATCGTATTTGATCTGGCACGGGATGGCGCCTGTGCCTAAGAATTTTGCCCGAGTGAAAAAATTCCTAAACATGCAGCTTAAACACCACCCCTGGCAGCACAAACCAAAGTATCAGGTCACGTTTGAAGGCAGCCGAAGTTTCCAGATGCCGTTTGCCTATGTCCAGCGTCTTGGAGAAATTGATTTCGCGGATTCCTATGATTTTTTGATGTTTGAAATTATTCAGATAGATTGGCTTGAAAGGAAAAATTGGACAAAAAGAAAAATATCGGATATAATTGAGGAGATCAAAGATGATTTTTCATTTGATGGGTATGATGCGGACATAAAAATTGATGGTGTCGGTGGTTCCCCAATTGGAAAAGAAAGATCGCTGTGCCTTATGTGTAACTTACTTTCCGCGCATTTCAAATATGCCATTTGTCTATTTTCGCATGAGTTAAGTTGACTTATAATAAAATACTATTTCCCTCATGAATATCCCAATTTCGACCTGTTATTTCTGGTTGTTTCCCGTTCGAAATCATTCAGCAGTTCTTCAAGTTGTTCTTCTTCGGCTCTGAGCTGCCGACGTTTTAGCTTGAATTCTCGATATTGCTCGACAGCTTCTATAACGGTTTGTATGTTCTCCTGCCGAACGGAGCGTGTTTTGGCTCCGGTTTCATCAGACCACATAAGCCTTGTACAAAGGTGCCCCTTTTCCCCGGTATTTGCGCACCAGCAGCTTGACTTGCCGCATCGACAATTGGTCGTTCCGAATGAGCCTCTCATCATGCCTGATAATGCAAGAATACTCTCAACCGTGGAGCAAAGACGACCGAGTTGCTGTTTGATATCAAATGCGCTTGCTTTCATCTTTACGATTAAATATATTATATGTCGTAAAGATTATGCAACCTCGTTCTTCCTCTCTAATTCGTCGGTATGTCGGTGAACTGCCGATATTGCGAGCGTGCGCAACTCGTCTTGGATTTCGCAACATCATTTCTCGCTACCTTCCTTCGCATGGCAACGAACGAATCGCCGCCGTCGATTCCCTGATGATTATGGTGTACAACATCGCATGTGGCCGGCAGCCGGTATATGAACTTGAGCACTGGGCTACCAGGCTGGGCAGAAGAGTTTTGCCCGGCAATGGCGCGGGAATGAACATGCTCAATGATGATCGATTCGGACGAGTACTTGATAAACTATATATGGCTGATCGAGCTTCGTTGGGAACCGAAATAGCCGTCGAAACAACGCGCATCGAAAAGCTTGAGCATACCCGAGTTCATAATGATTCAACCTCAGTGAAAGCCTATGGGAAAATAGCCGGCACCACAAGGAGCGGCTTGTTTTTGACACGCGGGAAAAGCAAAGATCACCGACCCGATCTCAAGCAACTAATCTACACCTTAACAATTTCCTCTGATGGAGCGGTTCCCATTCATTACAAGGCATATCCCGGCAACAGAACCGATGATACGACGCACATCGAAACGTGGACGACCGTTAGCCGTATCGTAGGGAAAGCGGACTTTCTGTACGTTGCCGATTGCAAAGTCTGCACGGATGAACAGCTGTTCCATATTGTGCGCCATGGGGGGCGGGTCGTCACCGTTATGCCCGACACCTGGAAAGAGAGCTTGGAGTTTAAAGAGAAACTTCGTCGAAGCAAGAAATCCAAGAAGGTGATCCTTCGCCGTGAGGTCGAAAGCCACTTTGGAAAGATCGAAACATTTTCCTGCTTTACCGGCAAGCACACAACCCACAAGCGAGGATATCGTCTTTTTTGGATTCATTCATCGGAAAAGCGTCTTCGTGACCGTCAAGCAAGGGAAGCCGCTTTGCGCAAAACGGAACAGCATCTCGCAGAACTCAACGGGCGACTGAATAAACGAAACTTGAAGAAACGGTCCCAGATACAAAAGCGCATTGATGCGGTGCTGTCATCCAATGATACTGCGCGCTTCTTTTCGGTATCTATTGCGAAAACGTCATCTGTTCGCCGCGTGCAAAAAAGTCGCGGGCGACCGGGGCCCGCAACGAAGTTCTCCAAGCGCACAAAACACCTGTTGACGCTGCATTGGAATCGAAACGATGTCGCACTGAATCAGGAGCTCAATGTTGACGGCATTTTCCCGCTTCTGTGCACCGATAAAGACCTTGACGCAAAGGAAGCATTGCTGGCATACAAATATCAACCACGACTTGAAAAAAGGTTTTCGCAGTTTAAAAGCTACCTCAATGCGGCTCCGCTCCTGTTTAAAAAGATTGAGCGCGTGGAAGCTACAATGTTCCTTTACTTCTTGGCATTGATACTTCAGGCGGTTATCGAACGGCATGTGCGCAAAATGATGAAACAGGCTGAAATAGATGCTTTGCCAATCTATCCGGAAGATCGTCCAGCC
The DNA here is from genome assembly GCA_049684795.1 of Chitinivibrionales bacterium. GTDB lineage: Bacteria > Fibrobacterota > Chitinivibrionia > Chitinivibrionales > FEN-1185 > JBAVGL01. The sequence continues at coordinate 4,890 of JBAVGL010000292.1, forward strand.
GCTCATCCGACCGCAACTAAAATATTTGCTCTCTTCGAAGGCGTTTCCACCTACACCGTAAAGAGAGGATTGCGACAGAGCGAATGCTATCGCGATGAACTAACACCTATTCAAATCAAAGTACTGTCATTGCTGGGATTGAAAGAAACGGACTATTGGCCCATCGATTAGCAAATACTATTTTACAAGTGCGATTAAATAGACAAAAAAGAAGAATCAAATGCGCGGAAAGTCAGTGTTATCGAACCGAAAACTTGCTATTATACGAATCAACGGCATTTTTCATTTTATTCTTGCTCGAAGAAGAAAGTATTGCTGAAGGAATTGCAAAAGGTATATAACACCCTATGTAGATTCCGGCCGCTGTCAGCAATCGTGTTCCCAATGGCGCATCGCTTTGCGTCAAAAGCAAGGCAACATTATAGCCGACCACCGCAATAAATGGCAGATACCAGGCGGCTTTCTGTAATCCGATTGCAATAGATTGCTGCTTTTCAGC
>JBAVGL010000293.1:0-5271 GCA_049684795.1 Chitinivibrionales bacterium
GCACTGGAACGAACTGATCGAGCAATTACCACTACAGGACCAAGGGAGGGCCATCCGTGGAGGTGAAGGCAATCCCGACATCGTCGATGTGACCTGCGATTCCCGCACCGTGACGCCCGGGATGCTGTATGTGAGCATACCGGGGCTTAAGAAACACGGCGATTCCTTCATTGCCGATGCCGTGGCAAAGGGCGCAGGGGCGGTGCTGTCTGAAAATGCGCAGCCTTCGTGCGGCGTGCCGTGGGCTAAGGTTGACAATACAAGAAGAATCCTCGGGATCGTCGGCAAGGCGGTTTGGGCGGTCGATGTCTCGCGGATTTTGTTTGTAGGAATTACGGGCACCAACGGGAAAACAACCACCGCGTACCTGTTCCAAAACCTTCTGGGCCACGTGTTCGGAAAATCTTCGGTGTGGATGTTCGGGACCGTGCTCTATGCCACCGGCGACGAAAGCGTGCCGGCACAGCGAACGACGCCGGAATCGGCCGATATTTTCAGGAGCATCGGCACAGCGCGGCACAAGCCGAAGGCCGTTGTCATGGAAGTATCTTCGCACGCGCTGTCGCTTGACAGGATCGCCGGACTCTCGTTTGACCTTGCCATATGGACCAACCTTACGCAGGACCATCTTGATTTCCATTCGTCCATGGCCGATTACTACGGGGCGAAAAAACGCCTGTTTACCGAATACCTCGGAAAGCGGGGACGCGCAATAATCAATGTCGACGACGCATGGGGAAAGCGGCTGTCCCGCGAGCTTGGGGATGTTCAGCAAACCACCTATGGCGCATCGGACGACGCCCATGTGCGCATCGTGAACGCCAAAAGCACCGGACAGGCCACCGAGATCACGCTCGGCATCGGCGGTGAAACAACGCACCTGTCAACGAAACTCGCGGGTTATTTTAATGCCTATAATATGGCCGCCCTGGTCGCGGGCGCCCGCGCGCTTTCCATTGACATGAGCGCGATCAAGCGGAGTTTTGAAACGATGGGCAAAATCCCCGGCCGCATGGAGCGGGTTGAGCTCGAAGCCGATTTTTCGGTGTTCGTCGATTATGCGCATACCCCTGACGCGCTCGACAATATGCTGGCAAGCGCCCGCGCCCTTACCCGGGGAAGACTGCTGTGCGTTTTTGGCTGCGGCGGCGACCGCGATAAAACAAAACGACCGCTTATGGCCAGAGCCGTCGCGCGGCATTGCGACGAGGCGATCATCACCTCGGACAATCCGCGCTGCGAAAAGCCCGAGGCGATCATTGACGATATTCTTAAGGGAATTCCGCTTGATTTTCCGCACGTCAGCATTGTTGACAGAAGGGAAGCAATCCGGAAGGCGCTGGCTGCCGCTCGGGCGGGCGACTGTCTTGTCGTGGCGGGTAAAGGCCATGAAGATTATCAGGAAATTGGCAACGTCCGGCGTCATTTTGACGACCGGGAAACGATCATGGAACTTTTTGCGGAGGCTAAAAAGAACCGTGCAGCATAGGCGCGAAAAACCCACGGCCGTTACCATTGAAAAACTTGTTGCGTGGAGCAGGGGCGCTTGTTCCATGCCTTTGGCGATGCAGAGGCAAAGGGTCCGTGGCCTCAATAATGATTCACGGGCAATCGGCAACGGGGAGGTTTTCGTCGCGGTTTCCACGGACAGAGACGATGGTCATCGGTACGTTGTAAGCGCCTTTTCCCGTGGGGCCGCGGCGGCATTGGTGTCAAAAAAGAAAGCGGATATGTTTTCGGACGAAGACAAAAAGAAGCTCATCATGGTCGATGATCCGCTCGTGGCACTGCGCTCTATGGCGCAGGAATATCGAAAGGTTCTTGCCGTTCCCATCATCGGGATCACCGGCAGCAGCGGTAAAACCACCGCCCGCAATTTTATCGCAACGGTCCTTAAACAAACCCTTAAAGTGGGTGAAACGGTCGGTAACTGGAACAACAATATCGGCGTCCCTTTAAGCATGCTCAGGTTTACAGGAAGCGAAAATGTCGGGGTCTTGGAAATGGGCGCGAACCATGAACATGAAATTCACGTTTTGTCGACGATGATCCGGCCTACTGTCGGCGTGATCACCAATATCGGATACGCGCATATAGGTTATTTCGGCTCTCTCGAAAATATCGCCCGGGCGAAGTTGGAAATCATTGACGGCATGGATAGAAATGGTTTTCTCCTGCTTAACGGCGACGACAGGCTGCTGGTAAAAAAAGCCGGACGGTTGAAGAAAAAGATCGTTTTTTTCGGGTTTTCGAGCAGATGCGATGTCAGGGCGCGAAACGTGCAATTAACAAATACGAAACATTTGCGATTTGAAGTTGATTCAAAAGAATACAAGCTCTCCATGCCGGGCAGGCATTTTATCTATAGCGCGCTCATGGCAATATATCTGGGCAGGTATTTTGGCGTTGAAGAAAGGCTTATCAAACATGCGTTGCTGACCATGCGCCCGATCCCTTTACGGGGGACCATCGAAAAGAAATCGGGCGTGAAGTTTATCGTTGATTGCTATAATGCAAATCCTTCCTCCATGAAATACGCGATCCGGCTCCTTGACGATGTAGGTGAGAAAAACGGCAAAGTCGCGATTGTCGGGGACATGCTTGAGCTGGGGAAATATTCCAATCGGCTGCACAAGGCGCTTGGAACGGAATTGGCGAAGGCGGGTGTCGACAGGGTCCTTGCCGTGGGGGACTTTGCGGAAATTGTTGCTTCAGGCGCGATCAAGGCCGGAATGAAATCAAGGAACGTTTACGTTGCCAGAAACAACGCGGAGGCGCTTTCGATGGCCAAGCGCCTGGTGGTTCGACCTGGCGATGTCGCGCTTCTCAAGGGTTCGCGCGGCGTGCATCTTGAAACGGTGTTCGAGGGGTTTGGAAAGCAAGAATGACGTTACCGATAACATATATACCCAAGCGAGTCTCCATTCTGGGCGCGGCGCGCAGCGGATGCGCGGCCGCGCAGTTCTTAAGCCATAAGGGGATACCCGTGTTCATCAGCGATATCTCCCCGGCTGAAAAAATGGAAACGGTTCTTGCCCAGAACCGCTGCGGACATCTGCCGCATGAGGCGGGGGGGCATACGGCCCGTGTTTTAGAGGCCGATGTCATCGTGCTTTCACCGGGAGTACGATCGAACCTGCCGATGCTGATCGAGGCGCGGCGCACGGGGATCGCGGTATGGTCGGAAATCGAACTGGCGTTTAGGTTTACCAAGGGAAAATATATCGCGGTGACCGGCTCTTCGGGCAAGAGCACCACGGCGAGCTTGCTGGGCTCAATCATGGAGGCCTCGCGCATTCCGCACGTGGTGGCGGGGAATATCGGCCTTCCGCTCATCAGCGTGGCGCCGGCGCTAGGCCCGGATTCGATTGTGGTCGCGGAAATCAGCAGCTTTCAGCTTGAGAATATCGATCTTTTCAAGCCCCGCGTCGCGACAGTCACAAACCTCATGAAAAACCATCTTGACAGATATGAATCAGAAGACGCCTACTTTGACGCCAAAAAGAAAATTGCCGGAAACCTGACCAAAAAAGAACACCTGGTGCTCAATGCCGGGGACGCCCGTTTGCGTCAATGGGCGGGGGAATTCGAGGGGAAGACAAACCTGGTGTTTTTCGGAAACAAACGAGTCGCATCGGATTGCGTATGGCACGACGGCCAGGCTGTTTATACCCGTTTTGGCGGCCTTTCGGAAAAGCTCCTTGACGTAAAAACAATGAAGATACGCGGCCGACACAACTATGAAAATGCGTGCGCCGCCGCGGCCGCCGCAAAAGTCGCGGGCGTGGCAAACGAGAGCATAGCCGCGGGCATCACTTCCTTTGCCGGACTTGAGCACCGGCTTGAATACGTGGCCGAAGTCCATGGAATACGTTATTTCAACGATTCGAAATCAACGACCGCCGAATCGATCGTGTGCGCGGTAAGCGCCTTTGAGGACAACGTGTTTCTCATCGCCGGGGGCAGGGACAAAGGGTGTGATTTTTCAATTGTTAAAGAGCCGATTGCCCGTCACGTCAAAGGCGTCTGTCTCATCGGCGAGGCCGCCGACCGGATGCAGGAAGAATGGAACGGGCATGCTCCCATTACCCGGGCCGCTTCGCTTTCGGAAGCGCTTTTAAGCGTTTCCGGAAAAGCATCGGTCGGGGACGTCGTGGTATTTTCGCCGGGATGTTCGAGCTTCGATATGTTTAAAAATTTCGAACACCGCGGCCAGGTATTTAAACAACTGGTGCGTGAATTAACAGAATAGGAAATTTATGTCAACCGGGGAAAGAACCGGACGGATCGACATCGGAATATTCGTGGTGTCGCTGGTGATGCTTGGGTTGTCCATCGTGCTGGTGTACAGCTCCTCATTTGCAGTGGCGCAGAACAAATTCGGCGGCCCGGACTACTTTCTGGCCAGGCAGGTCATTCGCGCCGTGATTGCCATTGGCTGTTTCATGATATGCATAAACATCGATTACCATTTCTGGGGCAAGCACAGCCGTTTCGCCTACGTCGTGGCAATTGCGTTGCTTGCCTATGTTATACTTATGCCCTCGCACCACGCGATCCATGGGGCGAAGCGGTGGATCACGTTGGGTTTCATCCAGTTTCAGGCTTCTGAATTGGCCCTCATGGTGCTTGTTGTTCTGTTTGCGTCACGGCTGGAGGCGACCGGGGATGAAATAAAGGCGCCGAAACAATTAATGCAGTATTTGCTTAAAATCGGCATTCTCTGCATTCTCATCATCCTTGAGCCGAATTTCAGCACGGCCTCCATTGTGGGTATTATCGGTTTACTGCTGCTCTTTGTCGCCGGGGCCCGGTTCTGGCACCTCGCCGCATTGCTGCTGGTTTTCCTGCCGACCGCGGCCGTGGTCGCGGCAAGCGCCCCGTATCGCCGCCACAGGATCATGGCATATTTACATATGTCAAGCCACAGGGGCGGCGCCGGATATCAGGCGTTTCAATCACTCATCGGCCTTGGGCACGGAGGATTGTTCGGCGTCGGTCTCGGCCAGGGCGGCCAGAAATACTTTTATTTGCCCGAACCCCATACCGATTTTGTTTTTTCGATCCTCGGCGAGGAAATCGGATTTGTCGGGTTGGTTGTGGTGCTGCTCCTTTTCGGGTTTATGATTTACCGGGGAATAAAAATCGCGCTTAATGCACCTGACAAGTCAGGGCAGCTCATGGCATTCGGCTTTACTTTTATCTTGGGGATCTATGTGGTCGTTCATGCATGTGTCAATACAGGGCTTATTCCCACGACGGGCATTCCCC
>JBAVGL010000294.1:0-2950 GCA_049684795.1 Chitinivibrionales bacterium
ACTTCAGGCTCACATTTTGTTTCTTTAAGCACACAACATCTTACGACTGGAATCTATACAATACAAATGCATTCGCGAAGCGGATCGCAAATAAATAAGATCACTATCTTGAAATAATTAATATGCGCCCCAGCTAAAAGAAGAAATGGGTGGAGGCTAAGAACTTCGGCCAACAACCAAAGTGCTGCAATGCTGGTCTGATGCCTTCCGTCGGCGTCTTCGCTTCGCTCGCAGCCGTCATGTCAGGCAATCCGGGCACAGCTTGCATTTAGCAAACGTTGGCCAAAAAATTCCGCCGCATTTGAAAAGAATGGCCGCGCGATAAAAAAATCATCAAACATAGGGAATTTAAAAATGGATAACCATAGAAAAAGTTTTGAAAACCGGATGATCGATTTGCTTGAAATTCAATAATCAATAGGTTATATTATAACCCATATGGGTCAATATTTAACCTTTACCGAAAACCGGTTTTAAGGACAATCTAATGAAATCATTATTCGGATCACTTAGCAGAGAGCGCATACTCACGTTTATAGCTGCACGAGAACAAGGATATGCACGGGAAATAACTGAATTTTGGAAATGTCCCGATCGTCCGATTAAACGTGAGCTGAATCGTTTGGAATCCGACGGTGTATTAATCTCCAAATCTTATGGGCGTACGATAAGCTATAGCATGAACCCAAGGTTTTTCCTGAAAAAGGAATTAACGGCAATTTTGCTTAAAATCATTAACGCATACCCTCCTGAATGGAAGGAAAAATTGCTTTTCAATCGTCGCAGGCCAAGGGCAAAGGGAAAACCAATAGTTTTTCTAAAAGATATTGACAATCTGCCTAAAGGCAGATAAGAGTCTCTAAATTTGCCTTTACTTCGCTTCCTGCTAAGTAAAGGCAAATAGACACTCTAAAAAGATAGCATATGATTGATTTAAGCAAACTTTCAATTGTAGAACTCGCGGCCCTTATTTGTGAGTCATTAAAAAAGGAAGGCTTGCAAGCAACGCTCTCGGGTGGTGCCTGCGCAGAAATCTATAGCAATAACAAATACGTAACTGGCGACCTCGATTTTGTTGTGAATTATTCCTGGCCGGGAAATGATAAAACAATCGAACAGGTCATGTCTGCCCTCGGTTTCAAGAAAAATGGAAGAATATTTATAAACAAATCGGTTTCATACACCGTGGAATTTCCGCCTGGACCGGTTAGCATCGGTGAGGAACATCAAATAAAACCCACGGAATTAAAAGTTAAAACCGGCAATCTTTCATTACTTTCCCCCACCGATTCCGCCAAAGACCGGCTTACCGGTTACTTTTATGGAAATGATGCGCAATGCCTTGAACAAGCTATCATGATTTGTCAAATGAACAAAGTAAAAATGGAGGATATCCGTAAATGGGCAAAAAATGAAGGCAACCCCGATAAATTTAAAGAATTTGAACGCAAATTTTCAGAAAATCAAAGGCACGCGGCAAAAGAAGGGAAGTAATGTGGCTGAATTCATCGGCCAACAGCCAAAACATTCCATCTTCGGTTTGACCCCTCGGTCAGCCGTCATTCTGCGGCGTCATCTCAGCGATCCGAAAACGAAATATGTTTGGCAACACGTTGCAATCAATTTTTGCGTTGAATAAAATTGATAGGTTTGCGCCGAAAAGAAAACCAACAAGAAAGAGTGGCACGCGAGAAATAAACAAGCTGCTATTGGGGCGGCAAAATGAGATCTGAAAATATAATGTTTTACTGTGTTATTACCCTGGCAATTAAATATGCATAGGATTTAGCATCATTTTATGGTAGGGACGCTCGGAATTTTGCGCATGTTTAGTTACCGGAGTAATAATAAATGCAGATGAGGCAAACAGCTACCTTTAAAAGAAGAGTTATATTTAAAACCATTGGGAGGTGAATGATGAGCAACTTCGTATACGGAGGCTCGTTAACCTATCAGGACTATCTAACAGCTAGGAGCTTTTCTAATGATATTGCATTAGCTATGCGTAAAGCTGGTCACTCTGTAAATATGTCGATTTGCAAGCAGACCCGCGAAATTATTGCATCAAATGAAGCATTGTTCAGAGAAAATATCCGGGTTGTCGAGAGTTTGGAAAGTGCACTATCTGATGGATTCTCGTGTCTTTCCTACGATTTGCAAGATATTTCCGCTGGTATATCTGAACTCAACAGCACTTTTCACTGGGGATTCGGGCAGATGCTTGTTGGCATAGGTCGAATGAACGACACTCTCACCGAGCTCATCAAGATTGCCAAGACACCCGCACAGACTGCCGCATACGAGCAATTTGAAATTGCCCGTGATGCCTTCAGGCGGCAACTCTATAAGGAATGTTTGGAGGCTCTCGATAAAGCGATCTCCGGCGACCATACGGCACCAGGGTATAAACTGGAATGGCGGTTCCACCAGATGAAAGGGGTTATTCATCTTGGTTTCGTAGATGGCGACATTTCTCTTGTGGATCTTGGTAAGGCAGAGGAAACCTTTCTTCTTGCAGCACGTTATGCCCAAGTAGATTTTCCTGAACATGCAGCTGTAGCCTTTCTTTCGGCTGGATGGGCTGCCTACTGCCAGGGCAGGCTCAAGGAAGCATTGGCCCATACGGAAAAAGCCATCGGCATTAAACCTCATTTCGGTGAAGCATTATTACAGTCTTCCAAAGTACTATTCGCTATGGGGGAAGTTGATGTGGCTTTGTCGCAACTTGGGCTCGCAATCGACATTGACAGATTTTATACTATTAAAGCAGCTGGTGATGGAGATTTTCAGAAGCATGATGCTCGTTTGCGTGGTTTTTTAAATAACCTACGCAAAGAGAAGCTTAGAAAGTTGATGCCTATTGTAAACGATACCATTAGTCGAATTCGTTCTTTTATCGAGTATGCGCCCAAAATTGAATTTGAACCAACATTGCAGCAAATGGAGTCGT
>JBAVGL010000295.1:0-4381 GCA_049684795.1 Chitinivibrionales bacterium
TGGGGAATGAGATATTTCTTAAAAGAGGCTTTTTCTACAGACTCGTTATACCTCAGATTCGAGATATGACGGACAGCAAAGTATTTTGGGGATAAGAAAGTTGCTTGGGGATATTTTTCAGTCAGGATTGCGTTCTCGATGCGGATGATTCCATAACGCCAAACAAAAGACAGCCTGATGCTTTCGTTCGGTCTTGATAATAAAATAAGATGCGTGACGTTTACGTTCGGGTTTTTCGGATTTCCGCTCACTCTTGATGACGTACATCGGACATGATTCTTTCGCTCGGAGATTGACGGTTTGCGAGGGAAATTCAATACATTTCGAACCCATTTAAACCAGCCATTAACGGAGTTTTTTTAAATAGAGCGGTTTTTCTTTCTTTTGGACACATAGACCATATATTTTTAAAAAAATGGTACAATCTGCTTATCTCGAAACAACCATAGTGAGCTATTTTTGCGCTCGACCAAGTCGTGATTTGATTATTGCGGCGCAACAAGAAATAACTCGTGTTTGGTGGCAAGAACGGCTGCCGCACTATCGCATTGTAATATCTGATTTTGTTTTGCGGGAGGCTATGGCAGGCGATGATTTAGCTGCGAAAAATCGAATTTCAGCTTTACATCCTTTTGCATTGCTTGATATTACCGCTGAAGTCGAGAAACTGGCGGATTGGTTTTTGCAAAAAAGCCTGGTTCCAAAGAAAAAGTTGATCGATGCTTTGCATATTTCCGTGGCAGCCGTCCATGGAATTGATTATTTGTTAACATGGAATTGTTCTCATATAGCAAATGCAGAAATGCGAGCAGCTATTTCATTTGCATGCGATGAAATGGGCTATAAATGCCCGACAATTTGTACACCTCAAGAATTGATGGGGCAGGATTTATGAAAGACCCAATTGTTGAAGAAGTGCGTGCCGCTCGCGAAGCAATTGCGGCAAGATTTGAATTTGATATTCATGCAATCACCGAAAATGCCCGTCGACATCAAACAAAATCCGGACACAGAATAATCAAAGTCACTCGCCATCGACCTCTGAAATCAGGGACGACAAAATCCTGATATTTTCCTTTAAGGGAAACGGCGGATATGTTACAGCTTCAAATACCATTACCCCAACCGCCCGTAGCGTGGCAATGAGAAGCGTAGCGTGATCGATGAAAAAAATTATTTTGTGCATAACATATTTTGATATCATTACGCATTTGGCTTAAAGAGGCGAATATGAATACAGTCGCATGCAAAATTGGAATAGCTTTAAGCGTTGCGTGCTTTTCTTTGGGAACAATAACCTGTGATTCGATGTATGAATATGATTTTTATGTTCAGAATGTTAGTGTAAGAAATATCAAGGCCATTGTCCAGATTCAAACCCAGCAAGGCCGCTATGCAATCGATACGTTTCCTATTCCTCCGGACAGCTCCGCGTTGATTTATAGAGATGAAAACTGGGGGCAGGTCAGGAATATTGCCGCGCCATCGGACAGCATCCCGGCATACGCAAATATCGGGTCTCTTCAAATAAGCATAAAGAATTCTTCTCAAAAAGATACCGTCATCTACCAGCAAAACCCTGTTAATTTTTCACTATGGCGGCAGTCAGGCGTTGTGACCGGACCGGGAAAAAGCCAATACACGTTTATGATCGATTCTACGATTATTCCCGATTCGCTTGGTGGAAATTAATAGGGGCCTGAGTCGCAATCCAAATTTCTTTTCAGTTTCAGCTCGTGCTTTCTGATGCAAGCGGCTTTGTGTGATCCGTTCTCCGGCAATGGTTCAAGCTTCGGAACGATCCCTTTACATTCCAGTAGCGCAAAATGACACCGGGCGGCATAGGGGCAACCGTTAGTAAATTCCTGGGATGGTTGATCTGCAAAAGCCGGTTGCAGGGGCGCTGAATACGAATGATCGGGGTCCGCAACGGGTATTGCCGAAAGCAACGCTTGCGTATAGGGATGCAGCGGTGATTCAAACACCTCGTCGCGCGCGCCAATTTCCACGATTTTACCCCTGAACATCACCGCGATCCGGTCGGAAATGTAGCGTACGACCGACAAATCGTGGGAAATGAAAAGCATGGCAAGGCCCATGTCTTTTCGCAGGTCTGACAAAAGATTCAGTATTTGCGCCTGTACCGAAACGTCAAGCGCCGACACCGGTTCATCGGCGATGATGAGCTCGGGGCCCACGGCCAGGGCGCGGGCAATGGCGATACGCTGGCGCTGGCCGCCGGAAAATTCATGGGGGAATTTACGCATGGATTTAATGTCAAGCCCGACATTCTCCAAAAGCCCGGCCGCTTCGCGCGGACAATCCGACCGCGCGATTTTTCGATGAAAGCGCAAGGGCTCGGCAATGGCGTCGAATACCGTCATGCGGGGATTGAGCGACGCATAGGGGTCCTGAAAAACCATCTGCATTTTTACCCGTTGTTTTCTTAATTGGGCCGTCGTTAGTTTTGTCAAGTCCGTTCCTTCCAAAACGACGCTGCCGGCGTCGACGGGCGTCAGGCCCATGATCGCGCGGGAAAGCGTTGTCTTGCCGCACCCGGATTCGCCCACCAGACCCAGTATTTCATGGGGAAACAAATTAAAGCCAACGTTGTCCACGGCCCGAAGCGCGTCCTGCGAATGTTTGCGTTCAAACAAAACGGTAAGGTCGGTTACGGATAAAAGCGGATTAATCGTTGCGGTCACAGCGTTATTTCCCTATTAATAATTCGCGTACATGCCGAAGCGTGGCTTTTTTCAACTTTCTTAAGTTCGATGGGAGTGTTCCGGCAATAATCTTTCACGAATTCACACCTGTCCGCAAACGGACAACCCAGTATCGGCCGGGATAAGTCCGGAGGAAGCCCCGCAATGGCTTTAAGTTTTTCCCCTGTCGCCCGGACCGAAGGCAGAGATTGGATAAGCGCTCGCGTGTAGGGGTGCTGCGTATGATAAAACAAATCCCTGACAGGCGCCTCTTCCATAATACGTCCGGCGTACATAACGAGGACCCGGTTGCAAAGGTGAGCAACGATCCCAAGATTATGGGTGATGAAAATCACCGACATGCCATGCGTGCGCAAAAGAGACCGGATAAGCGTCAGTATCTGCGCCTGCACGGTCACGTCAAGGGCGGTGGTCGGCTCGTCGGCAATTAGGACGTCGGGCTGGGTGATGAGCGCCATGGCGATCATGATGCGCTGGCGCATGCCCCCCGAAAATTCATGGGGATACGCCGAAAGCATGTTCGCCGGATCGCCGAGCCCCACTTCGTCAAGGGCCGCGCGCGCAAGGGGCAGGCACTGTTTTTTTGACAAACCATTATGCACCTGGAGCGGTTCGATAAGCTGGTCGAAAACTTTCATATACGGGTTAAGCGAAGAAAGAGGGTCCTGAAATATCATGCTGATCCGGTTTCCCCTGATGCGCCTGATTTCCTCAAGGGAACAGGCTACAAGGTTCGTGTCTTTGAAAAAGGCCCCGGCCGCCTCGATTTTGCCGGGCGGCTGCGGAATGAGACGCAAAAGCGAAAGGCACAGAGCCGTTTTGCCGCAGCCCGATTCACCCACGATTCCGGTGATTTCTCCCTGGTCAACATTAAAGGAAACGTCCGACACCGCGCGTACGATGCCGCTATGCATGTTAAACGACGTTGAAAGGTTTTGTATTGATAGAACAGGCATTAGTTTAAAGTCTATGGATATAATCTTTGTATTTCTTACGCACCGCTCACTGAGCGAAGTCGAAGTGAGCAACCGCGAAAATGAAGTCCCTTCGACTTCGCTCAGGGAACATGTGTTATAAATATTTTTCTACAGCAAAATCCTGAATATCCTTAAATCCTGTGAATCCTGATCAGTCCGTTGAACTGCGCGGGTCAAGTGCGTCGCGCAAAGCATCCCCGATGAAATTAAGGGAAAAAAGCGTCACCGAAAGCATGAGTCCCGGAAAAACAAGCAACCACGGGTATTCTTCCATTGATTCCGCGCCTTCCCTGATAAGCAGTCCCCACGAGCTGGCCGGCGGCTGCACGCCAAGCCCCAGGAAACTTAAAAACGCCTCCAAAAGCATGACGCCCGGAATGGTAAGTGTGGTATACACGATCACCGGCCCTAAAACATTGGGTATGACATGTCTGAAAACGATCCGGCGCCGGGGAAGGCCCATGATGACGGCCGCTTCGATAAACTCCTGTTTGGCAATCGACAGCACCTGGCCGCGTACGATGCGGGCCATGGTCAGCCACTCCACCGCGCCGATGGCCACGAATAGCAGCACCAGGCTCCGGTCGAAAAACACCATGAGGATGATCACGAAAATGGTGAAGGGAAAGGCGTACATGACGTCGACGAACCGCATCATTATTGTGTCAAGTATGCCGC
>JBAVGL010000296.1:0-8365 GCA_049684795.1 Chitinivibrionales bacterium
GTGTCCGCATATGAAAGCAAAAAAAGGTAATTTACGGAAAACGGAGGTTTGATGGTAGTATCGCCGGACCAATATCTGTTTCCGTCAGCTTGGACAATAAAGGAATCGATTTTCTCCCGTACGGAAGTGAACACGGCAAGTGTTTCCGTTGTAAAGATGTTAAGCGTGTCCCCTTCCCTGATGTTTGCTGAAGACGCTACAGGATTCACCGTGACTTGAGCATTGGCATAATTTTCAAAAGGATTATAATCTCTGGAGCATTGCAGCATAATACCAAGGACGATTGCAGAAAAACAATACCGAGCACCTTGTTTATTTCTCATGCCGGGTGTCCTTAAAATGTTAAACTCCATGCAAAGCCCGCAAATCCAAGGAGCGCAAGAAGGCTTGTCGCGGATGTATAATAAATATAACGGTTTCGCTTGTCCCGGGCCGCATACCATTGAGGTTCGTTTATTGGCGAGAGTACGGCGGGGTCGTTGGTGCTTATTTGATCGAGACTATTTTGGGAGTTTTTCCAAATTGTTGCGCAGTAAATTGTCCCGGTAATACCCGCCAGCGCTGCCAGGAAGCTGCTATAACGAAGGATTTCGCGTTTGGCGGCATAGGGATCTTTAAGGATCTTAACGGGAACGCCCTCCGCCATGACGTCTCTTGTCGACAAAATATAACTGTACGGTTTGTCCTCCACCGTCCGCTCTTTCCCTTCAATAACAAGATTGCTCTTGCCGTTTAAGCGGAGAGCGACCTGGTCGAGCTTGATGAACTTTGTTTCCGATACAATGCCGTAAACGGAATAAACAACCTTGCAAAATGTCATGATTGTGCCCACGCCATCCGGATGGATATAGACGCCGTTCCAGTCGAAAGGGTTTGGATAGAGGGATGTTGTTTTATTGGCCGAACGGTCATTTTCGGAGGTGAACACAATTGGAAGGTCCTTTGTTCCCTGCGCTAGAAGCTTTCCCTGCACGTGCAGTCCCGTGAAATTCTTAAAAAGAAAAACCGTTCCGGGGGCGATTATGACCGTTTTATTTATAGGAACTTCAATGTCGCCTGATACCAGGTAGGCATCTTTAGGCAATTTGACCGTGTCGGATAACGGCCCGCTCAATGTGTCGAAAGCCGCTGCTTTTTCCGGACCGGTCGAATGAGAAAGGGAATCGAGAGTGGTTATAGACAAGGAATCGGTCGTTTTTTGGGCATTTGAAAATGCGATTAAAAAAAGCACAATAATTCCGATCCTAAGCATGTCGATAAAATATTAGATTTATTGGCCGGATGTTGGGCTTTTTTGCATTTTTATCGCCATTCGCTGCATTTCAACGATTGCTTTTTTATTGTAGGCGTGATCGGGATTTGAACGTAAGTGCGTCCGCAATTGCCACCAGGCGTCCAGCGCCTCTTTATAGGTCCGTTCGTTCGGATCATTATCAAACGAGGCGGTCGAACAAAGTGCGGTGTAATAAAAAACTTCTCTTTTCAGTATTTCATAATCCATCATGGCATGGGGAACGGCAAGGCTTTGTCCAAGCAATTTCCTGCATTCTTCAAAGTCCCGGTTTAAGTATGCAAGTTCGGCTTTTGCGAGATAAAATTCACCGTCGTTAAGCGAGACCGTTCTAAGAAACGAGGCCAGCGCGGATTTGATTCCGATACCGTCAAGAGCGCGGAGTTTTAAAATGAGGGCCCGGCCCGACTTCGCCTGTTCGGCGGTCAGGCCATCGTAAATACGCAGGACATTCTGGAAATTTTTTGTCCGCCATTCCTTTTCCATGATCGCGATGGTATCGTCCGTTCCGTATTTTTCGCGGAGCGATTCAAGGACCGTTTTCGTTTGTTGTTCCCTGGCCGGGCCCGGCAGGATTCGATTGTTCGGACGCGATGGTATAGTCTTTTCAGGCGCATTGGTTTTAAATACTGCATTTTTGTCAATGCTCGAGGGCTTTTTATTATTTATTTGCGGGTTGGTGAATTGAGGGACCCGGGAAAAAGCCGGATTTTGCTCGGTTGGTTTTTGCAATGCCGGCGCCGCTTCCGCGTGCTTGAAAAATGATTGAATGGCGGTTCGATGCGAGTAGAATAAAACGGCGCCGCAACCAGCAATAAGAAGCGCCGCAATTGCGCGCCATGGAATATGCCGCCGCGACGCAAGGACGACTTTTTTATCACTTGCAGTATTGATCAAATCGGCCATGATTTCCTCTGGCCTTTTCTTTGTTAAACCGGCGTGAATTATTTCAAGTTCATGAAGAAGGCGCGAGGCCGAAGCGATTCGCTTTTGAGGATCATGCTGCATACATTTGTAAATGACGCGCTTGAGCCGTTTATTGAGCTTGATGTGAAATCCATCAATGGGCCTGAATTTGCTTTTAGTTTTATTGGCCACCAGGTGGCCGAAGCTGGTTTGAGGAAACGGGTTGACTCCCGTGACGATCTCGTACATCGAAACGCCGAGGGCGTACAGGTCGGTGCGAACGTCCAGCTTCTTTTTTTCGAGTTGTTCCGGCGAGAGGTATTGCAGCGTGCCGGACACCAGGCCGTCCATGGTTTGAAACGAAACATCAACCGGTCGCGCAATGCCGAAATCCATGAGTTTGACGACTCCGATAGTGCAAACCATGATATTGGGCGGCTTCAGGTCACGATGGATAACGCCGTGGTAACTTTTCCCGTAAATCGTGCAATCCTGGTTATGCGCATAGTCCAGCGCTCTGCAGATCATGATACCGACCGCCGTGCATACCGCGGCGGGCAAAGCCCCCCGCTCGGCAATAATGTGATCAAGCCCTTTCCCCTCAATTTTTTCCATTTCGATGTAGGGAAGTCCGTTCCATTCTCCCACGCCGTGGATTTCGACGATATTCGGGTGGCTCAGTTTCGCGCTTATTTTTATTTCCGTCTGGAACCGTTGATGGACGACTTCGATCGAGCCGGGATTGATGAGCTTTACCGCGCGATATATCTCAAGCTGAGGGTTCCAGATCTCATAAACAGCGGCCATGCCGCCGCGGCCCAGCAACTTTGTAATTACCCCCGATCCAAGGGCGACACGTTCTTTACCGTCCGGAAGCGGTATCGGCGTCTGGCCTTCGGAAGATAAAGATATTTTTTTTAACGTAATTTCGCTGTCGCTATTTTCCATGATGCATTAAATCCAAAAAAAATGGTTTTTGCGCCTTTAAAAATAGTATATATAAAAGTATATCCTATTGAAAAGTTAATTGAATTTATTTTTATGCCGCTTGTGTCGTGAGCCTGAAGGTGAACTGGCTTTTATGCACCTTGAATCCGTGATTTTGACGGCGGGTTATCCCGCGGTTTTTCTATTGGCAATGGGAGAATGCATGGGCATTCCACTGCCTGGAGAAACGGGCCTGCTCATTGCGGCGGCCGCATCCGGTATGGGAAGCATGCTTTTAATCGGATGGGTAATCGCCGCCGCCGCCGCCGGGGCTATCGTCGGGGACACCCTGGGTTATTGGATTGGAAGACGGGGAGGCCGCGGATTGGCCCTTCGATTGACTGGAAAATTTTTCCTGAAACCGGAACATCTTGAAAAAGCCGAAGTTTTTTTTTCGCGTCATGGAGGCAAGGCCGTTTTTTTTGGCAGGTCAGTTTCCTATCTTCGGGTATTGACCGCGCTTTTGGCGGGCGTTTCTTGCATGCGCTATCCGAGTTTCCTCTTGTATAATGCGTTAGGAGGCATTACATGGGCGGTTGTTTTCGGCCTGGCAGGTTACGTATTCGGAAAAAAAATAGGATTTCTTGAGGAATGTATCCGCGACATAGGATGGGGTGCGCTGGCAGTATTCGCCGTTGCCTTACTGTCATATTTGCTATGGAAAAAAGCGGGCAGCTCCGGGAAAAAGATGCCAAAATAGGTATTCAGTTATTTTTCTCTTGCTTCCGCTCTTTCATCATACCTATATTATTCTTGACAAACAGTTGGTTTGTCAATGTTAATAATGTTGGAACGGCGCGTGCGGTATTTTTTTCAGGAGGAGGGCCTTTTCTTATGATGATTCCAGAACGTCCTTTTATTCAGGCAGTGTCCCTTGCTTGCATGGCAACGGCGTGTGTTTTAATTGCTTCAGCGTTTGCCACGGATGATGAAACGGCGATTAATCCTTCAACGTCGTGTTACGCGACGCGCGGTTTGACCCAGACCATTTCAGCGGAAGCGTTGGGCGAGGGGCGAATGACGGTAAATATCCAGGGGTCGTGGTATCAACAGAAACAGAACTATCCGCTGTTCCAGGTGCCTGACAGCGGCGCAAATATTTTTACCGGTATCGGCGCGCTGTCTTTTGGAATTAACCCATATATTGACCTTTTCGGGACGATCGCAGGATATGGCTCTACGGACTATTCAAACTCAATCAAGGACAAGGCGGGGGTCGGTACGGTCAGCGGAGGGATACAGGGCATGCTGCCGCTTCCCGAGGCTTCGCCAATCAAATTAGGTCTTTTGTGCGGAATATATGCCGGCACCTCAAACAATCAAATCGACGAATACGGGGCCGACGGTTATGATTATTTTGAAACGCGGACCAATTTTGATTTTTACGGCAAGGCGCTTGAGTCTTTTATTATCGGCAATGAATTACGCGGGTTGGAACTTCATCTGAACGAATCGTTTGTGATGACCGTTGAAAACCATAAAGGAAACTTGCTGCTGTTCGCTGCCGGTTTGCAGTGGAACGTTTACAAATATCTTACCGTAGGGCTTGAAGGAAACTCCCGTTCTTTTGCTTCCGATATTTCGCTAAAAACCGATCCTCTCTGGGTCACGCCTTCGGTCCAAATAAAGACGCCGTATTATCTGAGCCTGTATGTGGCGAGCGACATTGCAATATCGCAGGACCGGACTGAAACCGGCGAACCTCGCGCATTGGAGCCGTTTCGGATTCTGGGCGGGATAACGTTTTCAATCGATTTGCTGGCATCAAGGAGGGAAGCTGCTGCAGCGCAAAAACGCAAGGAAGCCGCCGATAAACTGGAGCTGGAAAACAAAGCAAAACAGCTTGAACACAGGTCCGACAGCCTGGCGCAAAAAACCAAAGAGGATTCTTTGGCAATGATTGCGCAAAAAGCGGCGCAGGAGTTGGAGCGGAAGCGGGCGGATTCGCTCGCGGCGCTTAAAGCGCAGCAGGACTCGATCATTCTTGCTGAAACGAAACATCGGCTTGATATCGAAAAATCCAAAAGAACGGACGCGGAAAAACAATTGCTGTCCACGGGACTTCTGCTTCTTGACGCGGTATATTTTGAATCGGGCAAAACCGACATTTCCATAAACTCAAGGCCTTATTTAAATATTATCGGCAAGATGCTCCTCAAATATCCCAAACTCCAGCTTGAAGTGTCGGGGCATACCGACAATCTGGGAGGAATGTCGGCAAATATGCGGTTAAGCCAAGCCCGCGCCGAATCGGTAAGAGCCTATCTTATCCAGGTTGCCCCTGAGTTGTCAACCAGGTTGGTTTCGCATGGTTACGGATTCTCAGAGCCGAAAGCGGACAATAAAACCGCGGAGGGAAGAAAAATCAATCGTCGCGTGGAAATCCAGGTGCTGAATAAAGATGTGTTGAAAGAATACAATCAGTAAAAAACGGGAATCGCGAATCAGATCATCCCGATTCGCGATTCCTTTTCCTTAACCTACCAGTCCCGCAACCGCGGCCCCGATGACCGGCGCGTCCTTGACATGAACAATTTTAAATTCAAGGGCGTAAGGTTTTACTATTTCTGACAAAAATTCTTCCGCCCGTTGTTTGAAAGAAAAAAGTTTGTAATAAACGCTGCCGTCAGCGGAGATGCAATAATTCATTTTCTCCCGGTTTGCCGAGGTTTTAAGCATGGCGCTTGCCAGGTTAATGGCGGTAAACAGGGCCGCCCTTTCAATCGTTTGGGAAATAATGGCCTTCATCGTTGTAAAATCATCCTCAGGCAAGCCAAAAAAAGCCGATTGCCGGTCTATCGGATCTGACAAAATCGCGCTGAGGTCCGGCGTGTTTATATGAGGCAATTTTAATAAAGTCCGCTGGACATCTTGAGAGAAAAGTCCTTCGGAGGCGGCCGTAAGAAGGATTTTGTGACAAAGGCTGCCAAGATAAGCGCCGGAAATCATTTTTTCAATGATATGTTTTCCGGGGTTCGCGGTTGTTGCATCAAATGCCAGATCAATATCGCCCCGATCAAATTTGTTAAAATTTGCCGCTTCAATATTTATTGCCTGGCTTCCGACGGGCAGGTCTTTTTCTTTTAAAATGTTTTTGTTGGATTCGATATAGGAAGTATTTGTGCCGGTGCCGAGAATAAAACCGATATAATTATATTCCGGAGAAAAACATGTGGCCGCGACACCCGCTAATAGTGACGCTACCGTGTCATTGAGAATAAGCATTTTTTCAGGGGAAGGCAGGCCTCGACGGCGCAAGGTCCGCGAGAGGTTTGCAAGGATCTTCTCGCCGATAACTTCGGGAGCTTTTATTTCCTTTGTCCAATATAAAAGTTTACCGTCCCTGTGCCGATCGACAAGGGTGGGATACGAAAAGCAAAAGCCCAGACGGTTGCTTTCTTTCAAAATAGGACGGACATTGTCCGCGATCTGGTCGAAAAATTCCTTTTTATTCAATTCTTTCTGGCTCCCCGGCATAGGACTATTGGTAAAATACCGGATATCCGGTTTGCTGTCCCGGTCAAATTCAATCAGAGCGGTGCGGAAATTTGTTCCGCCTGCGTCAAGCACGATTATTTTTTCATTTTTCGGGGCCTCCCGCGGCACGGGAATGTGGCTTGGAATCATTGCCAGGCTGCTTTCTTTTCCGGCCAATCCTTTTTTCATTTCATTGAGAAAACCCTTTACAATTTCCTTGCCGTCGTATTGGGTCGATACCAAACGATGTTTTAATAAAAATTGTTGGAGACGACTGCTGTCGGACATTATACCGATCCTTTTCTAAAAATGATTAATTCCCTTTAAAAAACTCGTTGTACAGCGCATTGACGGCCTTTTTTTCATCTGACGCATCGATGCCGAAGATCATGCTGATTTCGGAGCTGCCCTGGTTGCACAGCTTGATATTGACGCCTGATTTCGATAGCGCCGCGGCTGCCTGGGAGAGAACCCCGATTTTGTGGAGAAGCCCTTCGCCCACCACGGCAACCAGCGCAAGGCCGAATTCCACTTTTATATCGTCAGGTTTGAGACGGTCGTCAATGGCGCGGATAATATTATTGACGTCTTCCGGCTTGAGCTGGTTCTGGTCGAGGATTATTGAGATATTGTCAACACCCGAAGGGCAATGTTCGTAGGACAGGTTCATTTCTTCGAATATCGAGAGCAGCATTCTGCCGAACCCTTTTTCCCTGTTCATGAGGAATTTCTGGAGCGTAAAACTGCAATATCCGCCGCCGCTCGCGATGCCGGTGATATCGCGCTGGCTTGGGAGCTTTTCCGACACGATGAGGGTGCCGGGATTGTCAAGGTTGAAGGTGTTTCTTAATCGTATGGGAATTTTCTTCCGCATCACCGGACGAACGGCCTCTTCATGCAGGACGTTGAAACCGATATACGAAAGTTCGCGCATTTCCCTGTACGTAAGTGCGGGGACCTGTAACGGTTTTTCGACGGTTTGGGGGTTTGCGGAAAAAATGCCGTCAACGTCAGTCCAGTTTTCATATTCGATGGCGTCTATTGCCTCCGCAAGGATCGACCCCGTAAGGTCGGATCCGCCCCTGCTGAACGTGGCCACGTCCCCTTCCTTGGTGACCCCGAAAAATCCCGGAAACACGACGATTTTTTCGGAGCATATTTTTTTCAGACCGGCCAGTTTCAAGGCGATTTCATCAATCGGCTGGGCGTCTCCGAAGCTCGGGGTAACGAGCAGCCCCGCTTCTTTGGGGCCGACGTACGCGGCTTTCTTACCTGTCAATACCAGATATTCCGCGAATAATCGCGCATTAATTTCTTCGCCGGCCGCCACGACAAGATCACGATATTTTCCAACATGCTCCTTCGGGGAGGAAAAGCGTTTGTCGAATTCATTGCATATGTGCGCAATCCTGTTCTTTTCTATTCCGAGAGGCCCGTAAATGTCCATGTAACGCTTTTTAATCTGTGAAAGTTCATCGGAAAAATCATCGTTTTTCAAGGCTTTTTGGGCGGCTTTAATTAACAGGTCGGTAATTTTAACGGTGGTCGCGTCGGATTTTCCTGGAGCGGAAAGCACCACACAACGCCTCGTTGGTTTCAAATCCAGGATTTTTGAAATTTGCAGCAGGTTTTCTTTTGTGGCGACAGAAGTTCCTCCGAATTTACATACGATAAATTCCATGCACGATACTCCATTCATTGAAT
>JBAVGL010000297.1:0-7670 GCA_049684795.1 Chitinivibrionales bacterium
CGACAATGACGGGAAATAAAATTGCAGTTTTTAAAGGAAAGCAACTCCGGAAATTCAGGACAGTTCAACATGAAGACTACGTTGAGGAATATTGATAGAAGTAGAAGCATATCTGTGATTTTTTATCGTTTTGCTGATGTAAGCAAAACGATAAAAATGCCTAAAAAAGTTGACGTATGAACAAAAAACTTAAAGAGGACAACAATCTGGATCTTGTTGAACACCTGGGTTCCGGCATGAACCGGATATTAAAAGCCTATGACAGAAGCATTTTTCATGTAAGCGATAATTTTCTGGAAATGGAATTAAAGACGCAATTGACGGGAAGGCTCAACAAGGAATAAACATCCCATGAAACTCATCAACCTCTCGAAAAACCATTCCCTTCCAGTCAAGGCAAGCGTGATAACGCTGGGCAACTTCGACGGCGTGCACAGGGGGCATTGCGCGCTTATCAAAGAAGTGGTCAAGCGGGCGCGCAAGGCGCACATGAGCAGCGTGGTCATTACCTTCGAGCCGCACACCCGCGCCGTGCTTTCGCCCGCGAAACAACAGCCGGTCCTTTCAACGCTCGAGGAAAAGGCCATATTGCTTACGCCCTATGGCGTCGATTTTCTCGCTTGCATCCCCTTCGATAATAAGTTCGCCGCGTTATCCGCGGAGGAGTTCGTCGAAAATGTCCTCAAAAAGGAGTTCCATGCCAAACAATGGGTCATGGGCGAAGGACACACGTTCGGCAAAAATCACGCGGGAAACAAGAATTTTTCGCACAATAGTAAAGGCAAAAACGATATTTACATTGTTGCGGTCAAATCGCTGATTTCAAAACACGCGGCGATTTCCTCCACCGGAATACGCGCAAAAATCAATGAGGGCCGGATCGCCGACGCCGTGAAAATGCTGGGACACCCGTACTTAGTAGTGTCTTCGAGAATACCAGGCGTGAAAATGGGGTCTAAGCTGGGATTTCCAACTCTTAATTTCGCCGGTCTGCCTTCAAATAAAGTGGTCCCGCCGCCGGGGATTTACGCGGCGGAGCTTGAACATGGGCCGCGCAGGTGGAGGGGAGCGCTCTATTTCGGTGACTGCCCGACCTTCGGAAACCGCGACATGCACTTTGAATTCCATGCGTTCGATTATGCCGGCCACGGGCCCGAAGAAGGAACACGCGCCCGTCTGTGGGTCCATTCGATGATCAGGCCCGACAAAGCCTTCGGAAGCGGCGCCGAGCTGGCCGGACGGATATCCAGGGACATTTCACTCATTAAAAAATTTTTTTACAGGAGAAGGAGCAATGCCAGTAACAAAAGAGAAACGTCAGGAAATTGTTAAAAAGTACGGTAAAACCGAAAAGGATTCCGGCAATACGGAGGTCCAGGTCGCGCTTTTAACCGAGCGGATCAACATGATCACCGAGCACTCGAAAATCCACAAGCAGGACAATCATTCGCGCTACGGCCTTCTGAAGATGGTCGGGGAACGACGGTCGCTTCTGGAATTCCTCAAGCGCAAGGACATCGCAAAATACAGGACCCTTATCGAAAAACTAAATATCAGAAAGTGATGCAATCACTGAGGAGAAATTGATCAATGGCTTATCATAAAATAGAAGAAACCGTCGGCGGGGTTTCCGTATCGCTGGAAACAGGCCGCATCGCAAAACAGGCAAACGGCGCGGTCATCGCGCGCATCGGCGACACCATGGTCCTCGCGACGGCGTGCAGCGGCAATATCATAGAAAACACGGATTTTTTCCCTTTAACGGTCGAATACATCGCGAAAAACTACGCGGCCGGAAAGATCCCCGGCGGATATTTCAAGCGCGAGGGAAAGCCCAGCGAAAAAGAAGTTTTGAGCGCCCGTCTCGTGGACCGGCCCCTGCGGCCGCTGTTCCCCAAGGGACTTCGCACCGAAATACAGATCATCGCATCCGTCATTTCGGCCGATGAAACCTACGACGCCGACGTCATGGCCATCACCGCGGCCTCCTGCGCGCTGTGCCTTTCCGATATCCCCTTCGCCGAGCCGGTTGCGGCCGTGCGCGTGGGCATGGTCGACGGGGCGCTCAAGGTTTTTCCGACCCTGGCCGAAATCGAGACCGCGCGCCTCGACCTGATCGTGGCCGGTTCCGAAACATCCATCGTCATGGTCGAAGGAAACGCCGGTGAAATTTCCGAAGACGTCATCGTCGATGCCATAGGCCTGGCTCACGGAGAAATCAAAAAACTCGTGGCAATGCAAAAAGACCTCATGGCAAAAACAAATGTCGTGCGCCCCGCGTTCACACCGTCCGTGCTCGACGAAGAAATACTCGCGGCGGTAAGCGAACTGGTCAAGGACACCCTGCACGACATCAGTTTTATCGGCGATAAAAAGAAGCGCTACGCGGGCATGAAGCAGCTCCTCGCCGACGTGCAGCTCAAGCTTGCCGAGCGATTCCCGGAAAAGGAAAAAGTTATCGCGGAGGCCCTGCACGAACTGGAGAAGAAAGACATCCGCTCCACGATCATCGAAAAGGGCGTCCGCATCGCCGGACGCGACTGCGACACCATCAGGCAGATCACCTGCGACCTCGACATCCTGCCGCGCGCCCACGGTTCGGCGCTCTTTACGCGGGGCGAAACGCAGGCGCTTGTCGCCACCACGCTGGGCACGAAGCTCGACGAACAGCACATCGACGATATCCAGGGCGAATACGACAAGTCGTACATGCTCCACTACAACTTCCCGCCGTTTTCCGTCGGCGAAGTCAAGCGCCTCGGTTCGGTGAGCCGCCGCGAAGTTGGCCACGGCCACCTGGCCGAAACGTCCCTGTCGCCCATCCTTCCCAACGAAAAAAGTTTCCCGTACACCATCCGCATCGTGTCCGAAATCATGGAGTCCAACGGCTCCTCGTCCATGGCCACGGTGTGCGGCGCTTCCCTGTCGCTCATGGCGGCCGGCGTGCCCGTCAAGTCGCACGTCGCGGGTGTCGCGATGGGCCTGATTAAAGAGGGCGACCGCCACATCATCCTCACCGACATCCTGGGCACCGAAGATCACGTGGGCGACATGGACTTCAAGGTCGCGGGCACCCGCGAGGGCGTCACCGCCATCCAGATGGACATTAAAATCGCGGGCGTCACCCCGCAGATCATGCGCGACGCGCTGGCCAAGGCCAACACTGCGCGCAACCGCATACTCGACATCATGTACCAGGCCATACCCGAGCCGCGCAAGGACCTCTGCGAATACGCGCCCCGGATCACGGCCATCAGGATCGACAAGGAAAAGATCCGCGAAATCATCGGCCCCGGCGGCAAGATCGTGCGCGACATCCAGGAAACCACGGGCACCACCATCGTCATCGAGGACGACGGCACCGTGCAGGTCGCGGCCGCCAACAAGTCGCAGCGCGACGCGGCCCTCAAGCGCATCAGGGACATCGTCGCGGAGCCGGAACTGGGCGCCATTTACGACGCGAAAGTCAAGTCCATCGTGGACTTCGGCGCGTTCGTGGAGTTCCTGCCCGGCAAGGAAGGGCTCGTGCACATTTCCGAGCTCGACCTCAAGCGCGTCAACCGCACCGAAGACGTGGTCAAGATGGGCGACGTGATCCGCGTCAAGCTCATCGGTTTCGACCGTTTCGGCAAGGTCAAGCTGAGCAAAAAAGCCCTGATGACGCAGCCGTAAAATTAGGCAAGCGCCTGCTGTAGTCTAGGCTACAGCAGGCCTACGACAAACCGCGAACACTCCTGCAAACGACAATCTTCCCGTGAATTCAAATCCATCAATTAATATCAAACGGTTGCCCCACGGCCACGACCTTCCGATTCCCGCGCGCATGACCGCCGGCTCCAGCGGCTGCGACATCGCCGCGGCCATCGACGCCGATATCGTTCTCATGCCGGGAAAGCGCGAGCTCATACCAACGGGTTTTTGTTTTGAAATACCGGCGGGCTTCGAGGTGCAGGTCCGCTCGCGCAGCGGTCTCGCGGCGAAGCACGGGGTCATGGTGCTCAATTCCCCCGGCACCATCGACGCCGATTACCGCGGCGAAGTCAAGGTCATCCTCGTCAACCTGGGCGGCGAACCCTTCATTGTCCGCCGCGGCGACCGCATCGCGCAGGTCGTGCCCATGCAGGTGGCGGCGTCGATTGACTTTAAAGAAAAAACGGGGATTTCCGTGACTGAGCGCGGGGCCGGTGGCTTCGGGCATACGGGCGTGTAGATCGGGTTCCCGTTTTTCTTCATGCGTGAGAGCCTGCCGCGTTGACTTTTTTTGGAGATAACGGCATAATAATTATTACACAATCGGTAAAAACCCTGCTTTAGTCTCTGTAGCTGAATTATATACGTGTCCAGCGTATATAATTCCTGCGTACAGAGACTTATCTGCCCATAGGCAGGTTAGAAAAAAGTCCGGCTCTTGCAATGAAAAGAAATGTTGTTGAAGAGAAGATTGTATTTAGCGGAAATAAAATGATTTCCACGGAAAAGCAAACGCGCTCTTCCGCGAGAAAAATTGACGTATCATCAATAATTCCGGACGCCATTGCCGAAGGTGATTTCTATTCCGAAAAAGGCGAGCTCCTTATCGCGAAGGGCACGATAATCTCCCGGAAATATATCGACGCCTTGACACGTCGGAATATATTTGAGGTGTTGTCCAGAGAATTTGAGGAATTGGAAGATCTTAAATTTGACGGCCCTTCGGATTCCGCCGTAACAATAAAAAAGAAGATCCCAGCCCAGGCGGTTGCGCTGCCTCCCGAGTTCAAAGGACTTAAACCCGGCCAAGAGGGGGCTCTGCAACTTAACAAAAGCGCCAAGGCGCAGGAGCTTGACAATTTGCTCCAGGACGGGTTCGCCCCCGACAAGCCCGTCGGCCCCGCGCTCAACAGACTGGCCAGACAGGTGGCCGCAACAGAACGGACACCGGAATATGTAAGCGAAGTAACCGCGTCGTACGGCGAAGCAATTGCATATGCCAAGGAAATCCTGAATTCGTTGGCCGAAGGCGCCAGGATTGATGAAGGCATGATCCGGAATGTAGTCGACCGTTTCATAAAGACCTACCTGACGGATAAAAGCCTACTGATCAATATCGCCAATACAAAAGCCCGGGAGGGAGAATACCTCTATCATCATATGCTCAATGTCTGCCTGCTTGCAATCAATATTGCGGCCGCGGCGGATTACAGCCAAAAGCAAATCTTGGAAATAGGAATCGGCGCGCTTTTGCATGATGTAGGGATGCTGCTTGTTCCAGCGGGAATCCGTTTTAAAAAAGGAAGGTTGACCAGGGATGAATGGTATGAAGTGCAGAAACACGCAATTCTCGGGCTTCATATCCTTGAAAAAGTCGAAACAATGCCGGAAACCTCGAAGTTTGTGGCCTACCAGGTTCATGAACGGGAGAACGGAAAAGGGTATCCCAAACAAAGGGCTGGAAGACTTATTCACAATTACGCAAAAATCGTCCAGATCGCGGACATTTATGAGTCCCTGTGTTCACCTCGCGAATATCGGTCGCCATACATTCCGTACCGCGCCATGGAACTTTTAATAAAAATGTCGAACCAAAACCTTGTTTCCGGTGAATTCGTCAAGGCTTTTCTGGCCTATGCGTCTGTTTTTCCCATCGGAAGCATCGTTGAATTAAACGATCATAGAATAGCCAAGGTAATCCAGGGGAATGAACGGCATTTTACCAAACCGGTTGTAAGTATTATTACGGACGAGCACGGCAAACTTCTGGAAAAAAACCGCATTTATCAAGAAGACATGTCCAAAGACGCGGGCATCCACATAGTCAAGGCGCTTGAATGGGACAATTTTCCTAAAATCGATCTCATGTTCGGGTTCTGAATCCCACAGTTTGCGCATTCCCCGAAGAGAGCCAAAAAATGTTACGGAACGAATATCACATGATTGAGAGCGATCATTTTATAGCTAGATATTCTGGCTACATAGAGGCCAGATCCATATCCTTTTACATCGTACCGGATCTGGTTGGCCGAGCGATACTCTTGACCTTTGACTACTTCTCCCTTTCCAGTAAAGAGCGTAAGAGCCGGGTCCCGAACGGGCTTTAAGAATGAGACCAGGATGACGAAGTTGCTTGCGTTGCGGTGCAGCACGGAGACGTCGGCCGACATTTCTATGCCTGCATCATGACCCGGACTGTTCACGGCCGATGCCGTTGGGAACCATCCATGCTTG
This sequence comes from Chitinivibrionales bacterium, assembly GCA_049684795.1. Classification (GTDB taxonomy): domain Bacteria; phylum Fibrobacterota; class Chitinivibrionia; order Chitinivibrionales; family FEN-1185; genus JBAVGL01. Next base: position 6,205 of record JBAVGL010000297.1, read on the forward strand.
CCTATACAGGCAACGGCGTTTGAAGCCCATAAATTCTCCCCTTGCGTGGTGAAGTGGTGATCATCCCTGTAAGTGCATCCAACGTTGCTGACAGTATCGCAGTACGTGAGTGCTGTTGGAAGTGAATCGATCGCCTTGACAACCATAACCCCAAGCGAGCTTGTGGGAAGAAAACAATCGGTTGCCCCCATTTCGTAATGGTTTACGAGAAAGGGAAGGTTTGGAAGTCCGAGGTCGGTGCGTATGTTCGTAACCATCTGTATGAAATCGTTCTTTACCGTGCTCGATCCGGCCTGCGTGCCGTCGCACACCTCGTCCAACCCCAGCATGCACAATATACCGCCGAAGGTCACGTCGTTTTCAACTTTTTGAGCAAGGCCGATTATTTCCTTATAGCGGTTTCCCCCTCCTGCTTTCCAATAATTATCGATGTCCGAAGATGAAAATCCGGTGATTACATTTCCCGTTATTATCCGGACCGTCGCGCCCGATGCTGCGTTGGTGACCATTCCGAAATAGTAGCCGGGATACTGCTGGACCATGCCTTTTAGAAACGGCATTGATGGCCCCCCCGTCCCTCGTTGGGTGAGGCCGCTGTACCCGATCGCAGTCGAACCGGAAACGCTCCCTCCATTTTGCTCCTGGGCAAGGACCCATTGCGTATCATTGCTCCCCTGAGAATCCCACGCATAATTCCAGGCGTGAGGATTGGTTACCCCATCAGCCGAGGTTGCGTTGCGGCCGGCAAAATTGCAGTGACCGATTCCCAGATAGACGATGAAATGGTCCTTGGGAACGACGGTTCCACCCAGAGTGATCGCATGCGACCGAAAAACCGTTCCACAAAAAAACAGCAATAGCATGAAAATGAAAGAACGCGTTGTTCCCATCCGCCGCCCCCTTTGAGGTTCAAAACTAGCTTCCTGTAATTTACTATAAATATATAGTAAAAAACCCTCTAAGGAGCCTTTTTATCTGTATTAATCATTTTTCCGCTTCCTGGAAAAGAGTATTTTTTAAGTACTCCATTCTTCTATGAACTTAATTTTTTAGCCGCCTTTACAATCCTTCGAAGCGAACCATCCCAAGAAGGGCGAACAAACTCCACTGTTTCGTTCACTTTGATCTGAAAATATGTTTAAAGAAGTCATTCATTGGGTTTTACCTTGTCAATTATTGCTTGCCTTCATTTCTTTTCCCAAAGATGGGTGATTTCCCCAAACACCATTTTGCGATATAGGTTTGCTTCTTTGTAAGCCTTGTCAACAAAATCTTTGGTTTCTTGTGTGTAAAAGTCATTGGGATTGGCAGTAGTAATTTGTGTTAATCTGCATTCGATAATTACTCTGGCTTCTTTGAAAGACATATTTCCCGAAGGTGTTTGAACACTTGTCAATTCAACCTCCGCCATTTTCTCACTATCTCGTCCTGATTTACTTCCTAAAAAGAGTATTTGTCCCTTATAT
>JBAVGL010000298.1:0-11349 GCA_049684795.1 Chitinivibrionales bacterium
CTACTTAGGTTCTGTAGGCGAATTATATACGCGTTTAGCGTAGATAATTACCCGTACAGAACCTTATCCACCTTGTGGGTTATTATCAAAACCAAAGAATGAATCCAGCTTATCAATGACGTCTTCGCCGCTGATAAAGTGCTCGTCTTGGTTTTGTTGATTTAAGGTTTTTGCTTTTTCTTCTTTTAATTCGATTTTTTGCGTACTAATCATGTCTTCAATGCTTACTTCCCCGGTGTCCTCCTGCAATGTTTCTTTTGCCGTTGGCTTAACATCCGCTACGGCAATCGAGGCGGCGACCGGCTCTTTTTCCGTGGTGACTTCCTTTGCCGCAGCCACTGTATCAACGGACGTTGGCTTGACGATTGCTTTTTTATCAAGAGACTCAAGAGCCTCATGGCCGGGTTTTTCTTTTGCAAAATCATATTGCTGCGTGACTTCAAAACTGGTTGCCGCAATGGATCCCGAGTCTTCAACGCGGTCGTGGTACTCCTGGCGCGCATGCGGCACGGCAGCGACTTTTTCCGCGTTGTGCGACGCAAGAGATGCGGTTGCCGTTTTTTCGATATCGGTTAAAGTCTTTTCGGCGTTGGAAACGGCTCGTTCATAGCGGGCAATAAGGGATTCGATATATTTAACATAATAAACGTCGAGCAAAGGCATGCTTACGGTAAGGTTCCTGCGGATCTTTTCCAAAAGGTGGGATAAGGAAGTTTGAACGTTCCCGCCGGCATTGCCGGCAAGCGCTCCGTCTATTTCGGCGCACGCCACCGCGATGTTCCGCATGATGTCAATCCGGTCTTTTTGCAGGCGTTTATCACCCTTGATGAGGGTCCACAACACGGCCCATATCCCCGAAGCAACCACGCACCCTAATACAACGCCAAGCAATAAAATAAACATGCCTTGCTCCATAAAGACGTCCTTTCACATCTAAGTTTTCACAACCCCTGCCAGTTCAATCATACACACAACTTTATAAAAAATCAACCCCTAAAGTCATACTATGTTCTCGAAGCCCTGTCGTAGACCTTCCGGTATTTTTCCACCGAACCGGTCCAGGAAAAAGACGAAAGGGATTTAATGCCATTTGCAATAAGCGGGCCATATCGTGACGGATCAGCAAAAATGTCCGCCGCCGTTTCCAAAGCGCAATAAGCGGATTCCACAATGGCCCCATACAACGCGGAAACGGCCCTTTCCCGCAGGGGAAGTTTCAAGATAGAGTTCCACTCCGTTTCGGATAGCTGGTCCGGGTACTGCTCTCTGAATAAAATACCCGTCGCGCAACGAATTGTCCTCCGCTGTTTAAATAGGTTTCCATAAAACGGCGGCACATATACGTCATTGCAGGCCTCAACCTGGATCCACAATCCTCCCGTTGCCCGGGCTACGACGGGCGTTCCGGAAATGAAACCTTCGGTCGCCGCTCCGAAAGGCTCATACAATGAAGGCATGAGCAGATACGAGGCGCCTTTAAGCAGAATGGCATAATCCTTGGCGGGGATTCGGAAAGGCCATACAATAAGGTCGCCCCGGCACCGTAGCACCGCTTCTTTTAAGAAATCAAGCAAAGCGCTGTTGTTTGAAAAATCACCCGATTTACTTCCGATATTAAGGCCGAAAAAGAGTTTTGCTTTTTTTCGTTTAAGTCTCTGAAAGGCTAAGAGCATCGGATCAAAACCCTTCTGCATGAGGTCAAGTCGCCCGCTCATAAAAAAAATCGGGACCTTTTCCGCGTTTTCCGGAAACTCGACCCCGCCCAAAATATGGTCGTTGCGGTATGATTGCATGTGCGATATGAGGCCCTGTCGGAGCCGCTCTTTCTCCCGCATCAGAAGGGAAAAATCCCGTTTTTCACAACGCGCGAGCGCCGAAGCGCTGAACGGCGCGGCCTGCTCGCCAAAAACGCCGTTTTCGATGCCTATGGGAGGGTTTTGGGAAAAAGAACGTTGAAGGTGCCTTGCAAAAACCCCTGTTTGGATCGGGTCAAAGCGCAGTTCATGGGCAAAGGGCGTGCTCACCGTTGTCAAGGGACCGTTGCAGAGCGGAATAAAAGCCTGTAAAAAAGTATCGGCGGGAAGGGTCATGTTGAAAAACCTTGACATAAGGTTTCCGGGAAGGTGCGCGTCATACGAGTTGTGCAACGTAAGGACGGTTTTAGCGCTGACCAACTGCCCGCCCAGGACCGCCATTTTCGAAGTCAGGGCCACGGCCGAAGTTTCCCAGTCATGGGCGTGAATAAGCAGGTTCTTTTTAAGCCCGAGTTTGCCGAGTACGGGTGGAAGCGCGGCGCAAAAAACCAGCGAATCAAGTCCAAGCATGGCGGGGTCCGAATAATCATAAGGGTTTTCCTGGGGAGCAAAACAGTTGTCGAGCGCGCAAAAATATGACGGCACGTCCGCGGAAATGTCCTGCAGGCAGGTCACCTTTGAGGCAAAATTTCCGCATGTAAAACGCATGTCCTCGAAGAGAGTGACGAAATGTCCGTCGCGATACGCCTGCCGTATGTTTTTATTGTTACGATGAAACGGGGAAACAAACACGACTTTTTCGCCGGCTTCTTTCATGAATTTAGGCAGGCATTTGGCTATGGCGGCAAGTCCGCCGAGCGCAGCGTAGCTGTTTTCAAAAACGACAAAAACGATGGTGCGTCCGGCGCCGTCGAACGTGCGTTCGGACTGGTTCAGCAGTCCAATCTCCCGTGGCGAAAAGAAGGATTGATAGCCCGAGCGGATCGGCGTCCAACTATATAATTTGGTCTGAAAAACATGATCAAAGCGTTTTGCTGTCACTCTGCTAAAATAAATCCCGGATTTAAGCGGATTATGATAAAGATATGCAAAAAAAGGTCAAAACTATTCTGTAGAATATCCATCATTGCAATGGTATAATAAAAGGCAGGAACCATATAAATTTCCAAACCGCTGTTTTATAATTCCCCCCCCGTGGACGCGAATTATGGTTATTCGAAAGAATACCGCTTGTGGATTTTCCATGCTGGAATTGTTATCTGTCATGGCTCTTATAGGTATTCTTGCAATATTGGCGGCGCCCTCGGCCAAGACCTATCTCGCATCAATAAATTTGCGGACGGCGACAAGCGCCATCAAGCAGCAGCTTATTCTGGCCAGAACAAAAGCCATGGGAAACCCCAATGTCCACTGCGGTGTATATTTTAATACTAGTGTAACCCCGAATACAAGTCAGCCTTTTCTGGACACCAACGCTAATTACCTCTACGATTCAACCGCTCATCCTGATCCAATGTATATGCCTGTTTATAAAATGCCAAGAAATGTAACCATTAATGTGGGGGGAACCGGTACCGACAAGGTGATGGTTTTTCGCGGAGACGGGTCCGCCAAGACAGGTAATCCAGGCATAACCAATAATCAAATAATTGTGACAGTAACGGTAACGGGGAAAAGCGGACTGCTCACGCGATCAAAAACCATTTCGGTGCTTCCAAGCACCGGAAGGATCAAAGTGCAGTGACCCTTCATTGTTTTCTTTCCGGAAACTGCTCGCCGGCAACCGGCAATTTCTTTCTGTCCATTATCCACCACAGCAATCCAGCCACGGCGGGTAAAATCATATTGATGCATAAAATTCCCATGGAGGCGCCGATGGCAATGGCCGAGACCTGCGCCTTCAGTCCGCAAACAACGGACACCTTGCCGAGAAACAGTCCAAAAGAATATTCCCTGATCCCCATGTTCGCAATGAATACAGGAAAAAACAACATGAACGCATAGGCCTGCGCCGCGATGGAAATATTCGCGCGCGCCCCATGGCTTCCGAACATGTCAAGAAGCACGGCCGTCTGAAAAAGGAGAACGAGGTGCGTCGCGATGGACAAAAACGCAATGGGCGCCGCCGCCTTTTTCGTTAAATTTGCAAAGGGGAATGCCGCCATGTTTTGGGGCGCTCTTGACCGGAAAAACCTGGCAAAGGCATTCCGCAAAATTCTTTTTGAGAAAAAAATCCCCAGTACGGCCGCCATGACCGCGCTACAGCAAATAATAATGGACCCCTGGGCAGGCGACAGCGCACCAAAGGCCCACCAGGAAAATGTCGCGCCACATGCTCCGGCAACCAGAGCGGTTCCTCCCGCGTAGATTTTTTCAATGATTACCGCATAGACCGCATTGGCTTTATTCTCCGGCTTGATCGAAATTCCCCGAAAAAACTCCCCAAATCTGCCGGGGGTGACAAAGGCTAAAAGGCATCCCCATAGCATTGTCCTAAGGCCGGTTCGGAAGCTTATCCTTGTCCCTTGATTGCCGAGCAATAATTGCCATCTCCTGGTCTGGAGATAAAATCCCACACAGCCCAGAATCAAACTGACAATGAGCGGGCGCAAGGTTATGGGATGCAAGAGAAGGGGCAATTGACCATTGCCGAGGCTTTTATAGACCAAATAAACAACGAGGGCGGTAATTGCCATCTTAAACGGCCAGAGCAGGCGATTGTTGTTTAATGATTTAAAAATTTGTTGAATGTTCATGATTCCTGCATTTTGTGGGGATCACAACATATTCACCGGATCAACATCAAATATTATTCTCAACCCCTTGGGCGGCCTGTCCATATTTTTCCTTATTGCCGTTGCACAATCCTGCAGGGTTTTCATTGATTTCGATTTAAGCAGCATGCAGTACCGATAGTTGTTTTTAATGCGCGCAAATACGGCCGGAGACGGGCCCAGCACCGTAATGCCGGTTGATGCCGCGGTGACGCCGATGTGTTTGGCAATGCCTTCTATGGACGAACGTACGACAGCCTCCTGTTCCCCTTGTACGACGATCCTTACAAGCTTGCCAAACGGCGGATATCCAAGGCGTTGGCGCGCCGTAATTTCTTTGGAATAAAATCCCGCGTAATCGTGGTCCTTGGCCGCGATAATGCCGCCATCATCGGGGACATACGTCTGGATGATCACCTCGCCGCCGGAGTCTTCGCGGCCAGCGCGACCGGCGACCTGCGCCAGGAGCTGAAAGGTTTTTTCAGCGGCGCGGAAGTCGGGGAAATGCAGCCCGATGTCCGCCTGCAAAACGCCGACCAATGCGACTCCGGGAAAATTAAGCCCTTTTGCCACCATCTGCGTGCCCAGCAGAATGTCGGCCTCCTGGCTAACAAACTGTTCCAGAATGCGGATATGCGCGCCCCTGCCCCGTGTCGTGTCCTGATCCATCCGAATAATGCGTCCCTGCGGAAATTCGGTTTTCAAATATTCTTCTGCTTTCTGGATGCCCGTTCCCTTGTATTTGATATGTTCGCCCCGGCATTTCAGACACATCTGCGGCGCGGGCTCAACAAGACCGCATTGATGACATTTGAGCTTGTGATCGGACTTATGATAGGTCAAATTGACCGAGCATTGCGGACATACATAGGTATGGCCGCAATCCTTGCAAATTAATACCGTGGAAAACCCCCTGCGGTTGAGCAGCAGAATGACTTGCCGACGGTCAAGGAGCACCTCGGAAATGCGCCTGTGCAGATACCGCGACAGGAACGTCCAGTTGTTTTCCCTGTGCTCCCCGGCCATATCGACGATCTCGACCCGGGGAAGCGCTGCCGCGCCGAAGCGCCGGATAAGCGGTATCAATTGATACTTGCCTGCAAGCGCGTTGCGATAACTTTCAAAGCTCGGCGTCGCGCTCCCTAAAACCACCAGCGCCTTCTGCAAATGCCCCCGCATGACCGCAACGTCCCGCGCATGGTAGCGCGGGTCCATATCGGACTGCTTATAACTGCCGTCGTGCTCCTCGTCGACGATGATGAGGCCCAAACGGTCCATGGGCGCTAGTACGGCGCTGCGCACGCCGATCACGACGCGTTTTCTGCCGGTAACAAGCTCTTCAAGGCTGTCGCGACGCTCTCCATCTGCCATTCGGCTGTGTATGACCGTAATGACCGGACCCAACGCCTGCCTGAAGCGCTGGATGGTCTGCGGAGTGAGGGATATTTCAGGCACCAGAATACAAGCTCCTTTCCCAAGAGCGAGCGCCTTCTTGACCAATTCAATGTAAACGAAGGTCTTTCCGCTGCCGGTAATGCCATACAGTAAACAGGGTTGACGCGGGCTATCCATCTGGGCCGACATGTTGTCAACCGCTGTTGTTTGTTCTTCCGTCAACTCATACCCCGGGCCGTCCGCGCCATACGCAAGCTCCCGGGCCTCACGAAGAACGGTCGTTTCTTCCCTGCGCAACACCCCTTGCGCGCACAAGGCCGCGACCATGTGCGCCGAAAGTCCATATTTTTCCCGAAGTTTGATTGCGGTCACGGGACCGGAATCTTCCCGTATTTTTTCATACGCGATTGTCTGTTTCGGCGTAAGCGACTTCGGCAAAACGATTCCCGTCAATTGATAGTGCGCAACTGTCTTGGCTGAGGCGTTTGCCAGCCCTTTTTTAATAAACGGCCGGAATATTTTTCCGAGGTCCGTCTGATAATACTGCGCTATCCATTCATATAATTGGATAAGCGATCGGTCGGCATCGATCCAGCGATCAGATTTTATTTCCAGGACAGGCTTTAAATCAGGGAACGCTGATTTTTCCTTGACCTGGACCGCCACACCCCACAGCCTACGGTTCTTCAGCTCCACAAGCACGGGTATGCCTGGACAAACGCGTCCCAGGAGCCGATCGGGGACCCCATAATCGTATATCCCGGGAACCGCGATGGGAAATGCAACGCTCACGACTTTATTCTGAACAGGCCTCATAAAAGAATTGCCTTGACAACAACCACTGATTGTTATGTAAATTATAAAGATTAATAACCCTGCCACCCGCCCAAAGAGGTTTAAGCATGTTGATTGAAATTGAACAGGCGAAGCCGGGAATGACCCTGCTGGAAGATGTGCACCTTCCTTCGGGTGCAATTCTCGTCAACGGTTCTCAGAAACTTACCGAGTCGCTCATCCAGATCATCGCCAAGCGCGGCATCACAAAAATACAAATTGTCCCTGAAGATACAACACCCCAATCTGAACCGGAAGAAATAAAACAGGAAGAAGAAATAACCGCCGAGCCGGAGGAAGAAGCACGGCAGCCCGAGAAAGCGGAAAAGGTGGACGCTTTACCTACGCTCCCTAAAGTAACCGTGGTCCCGTCGAAAGACCTGATGTCGGTAAAACTCTGTGTAGAACCTCTGGGCGCGCCCAACGAAGTAATCACCTTTGATGATATTGTCGCCGTATTGCACAATGACGGGGTTGTTTTCGGGATAGATGATACGGTCGTTCTGGGGATAGTTGAAAAATGGCGGAAATTCAAACGGTACTATGAATTCGACAGCGTGGCAAAAGGAACAATGCCCCAACCGGCCAGGGAAGGCAGTTTTGATTTTTTAGTCAAGTATGTGTCCGATCCGGCAAAAATGGCCATTGTAATCAAATCTTCCTATTCCTGGCAGCTCTCTAAATACGGCATCGAATTCCAGCGTGTGGAACCGGGAAAGGTCATCGCCCAAAAGCAAAAAGACGCCCCCTGCGTTCCCGGAAGAAACGTAAAAGGCGATTCCGTTCCCATTACCGACGTGGTCAAATCGACAATCAATCTGGACCAAAGCGTTCAACTGTCAAACAACCAGGAACAGATAATCTCGCGCGCCGAAGGAATCGCATACTACACAAACAATACCGTCGGCGCCCATCCAATAAATTTTGACGGTTCCATCGATATATCCATTTCGCCGGACCGGATGAAAGCGGACGCCGTCTTCCACCCGCCGGGAGAAGGCGGCCAGCACCCGTATTTTGCGCAGGTCGAATCGCTGCTTCGGGAAAACAAGGTCGTGCACGGAATATTGACAGAAGAGATCACAAAGGTCCTTTCCGCCCTTTCCGCGGGCGCCTATCCAAGCGACCCCGTCACCGTCGCGCTCGGCACCCCCGTGAAAAACGGCGAAAACGGCGCAATACGTTTCCTTTTCAGTCTGGAATCGTCGCTCAAACCAAAAGTCAATCCCAACGGCACCGTTGATTATAAAAACGTCGATTTGGTCGTATCGGTCAAAAAGGGCCAGGAATTGGCAAAACTTGGGCCGCCTACAAAAGGCACGCCGGGAACAAACGTTCTGGGCCAGAGCATCCCCGCCATTGACGGCGTCGCGGCCAAACTTCCGGCGGGCGCCAACACCGTAGCCAGCCCCGCGGACCCGACGGTCCTTATCGCGGGTACCGACGGCAACGTCAAATACAACGGAACGGTCGTTGAAATAAGCGAGGGATTTACCATCAAGGGAAACGTCGATTTTTCAACGGGAAATATCAGGTACGCCAAGTCGGTGATAGTGGAAGGGGATGTTACGTCGGGTTTTAAAGTTGAATGCGGCGGCGACCTTCAGGTACGGGGCTGCATCGAGGATGCCGAAATCCTGGTCGGCGGCAATGTATTGTGTAAACTCGGCTATATCGGTCAGGGCAAAGGCGTTATTGACGCCAAGGGCGACGTGAACCTTAATTTTACCAAAAATCAAGTCGTCAAATGCCGTCAGAACGTGGTCGTTGCCAAGGAAGCGCTCAACAGCACCATTTACGCGCGCAAGACCATCACCGTCCACGGCAATCCGCTTTCCATTGCGGGCGGAAAAATGATGGCGCGCGACTCCATTACCGCCTATTCCATCGGCAATAACAGCGGCATTAAGAGCCTTTTGGAAGTGGGGACCGATTACGCGCTGCTTGAAGAGCTTCAAAAGGTCGACGCGCTCATAGCTGAAATCGCGGAAAACAAACGGAAGCTGCTTCAAACGTACCAAAAATACGAACGCCTGGCCGAAATCAAAAAGCAGCTTGCTCCCAAGGATGAATTCATGTTTAGCAAATTGAAGGCCACATTGGCGAAATTCGACCAGCAAAATAAAGTGCTCGAAGACCGGAAAAAAATCGTCACGTCAAATATCTACGAGTTTAAAAACGCCTCCATTAAAATCGAGCATGCCGCCCTTTCCGGTACCGTCTTTAAAATCGGCACGCGCCTTTTCCAGGTAAAAGACGAAATCATCGGGCCGAAAACGGTCAAGCTGGTTGATGAAGAGATAAGGATTTATTAATCGCGACCTCCTCGTCCTTTAATCAGCATCATTCTTTTTTCCACGAAACATCGATGTCCCTGTCGGGCAGGAAATTGTCCCGGTAAAAATAATAGGTAAGCCCGTGGTTGCATGGTTTTATTGAATCGCATACGTACGAAAGGTAGGTCAACGTCAGCGATGGCGATATCGTTACGGAATAATGGCTGTCATGGAGCGGCTCGCCCCAGGCGTGCGTGGTCAGGAGAATGTATTTCCCTTTACACTTGCGGACATGCTGCTTGTAGACGACCTTGGTTGTGCAGGCGCTGGTCTTCGGGACTTGCACCGTAAAGTCCACCCCTTCCTTCTCCCTGACAAAGGGAAATGCCTTTTGTCCGTCTTCCGAGGTGACTGTGATTGACGTAGGGTAGTCCGTGGCGCTGTCCAGCGGGAAGGGATAATACAGGGTATAGCGCCCGGCATCGCCGCTTTTTGAGGTGAAAAGATACGTACCTTCGATGACGAGCGTATCAGGGGACGGAATTTCCATGGCAATCGTTTCTTTCCAGAAACGAAGGTCCCCGGCCAATGCCGATGAAAATAAAAAACATAAAAAAAATATTAATCTCATTGCTGTATTACCACGTAGGATCTTTTCACCTGACTGTTATTGGATAAAATAGTTACTATATATGTGCCTGCAAGGACTCTTTTTCCGAACGCATTGTTACCGTCCCAATTGATCGTCGTCGTTCCGGCCCCTGAAATTACCGCCGACATATCACGGATTTTCTGGCCCTTAACGGTCAAAATGGAAATAGCAATTGGTGATGAAGCGTTTGTATTGTTGGCGATAACGATTTTTACTCCCTTTTGGTTAATGAATGAAAAAACGCCCAGGACGTTAAGGGAAGATATTGCATTTTTATTTTGCTCAAAATGTTTGTTAACAACTCTCGTCGGTGCATAATCGTCAAGTACAAAGTCGCCCACGTCAATAATTGAATCGGGTTCACCGTAAAATGGACCGAGGACCTTTTTTGAGATTGCATTACCATCGATTGAATCTGAAAAAGTAAAAATAGAAGGGAATGAAGCAATCTGCTGGATGCTAAACCTTCCGGCCGAGTCGGTATGCGTTGAAGTAAGGACCACTTTATCACTTGGATTCAAAAAACCCCCGCCAAGGCTGGGAGGATTGTTATTAAGAGTTATTCCATGCAATACGTTGTTCTTGGGATCTTTTATTCTGCCTGTAACAATATTAAGTATCCCCTTGAAATTGTTGATTTTTCCTATTGTTGGAGAATCACATTTAGCATATACAAAACTTTTGGCAAGTTCCTCGTCCGGTGGGCCACCAAAATCATTCGCGTTGTACCAATATTCGGTAGGTAATCTTACAAGGGATTGATATGGATGAAGAGTTGAGTCGATATTTAAAATATTTTCACTACTTTCATACTGGTTACCGCAATTTATGAACCAATTGCATGAGAATGATGATTGAGCCGTTCGTATAATTATTTTTGAGCTTTTAAGAAATTTAAAGCTGGGAAAATTGGTTCCTGAAAGGACAGCCAAATAATTTCCTGCACTAATTGAATCGAAGAGAATTTTAGAATTGGGCGTTAAAAAAGTATCCGGCAAAGAGCTGGTATCTGTTTTACATATGCCTATATAAATAGAATCCCATTTAGCACCCACGCCGCAAAGATTACCGTTAATTTCTATGAACCAATGCGTTGAATCAATTATTTGAATTTCAGAAATAGGATTAAATTCCTTTTCACAGGGCGAAATCGGATTTGCATTGGTTATTTGAGTCGAAATAATTGCGATAAAACACACTGAAATTTGTCTGATTTTATTTACCATTGGATCCTCCTTTAAACAAAAACAATTGATCATATGGATTCGATATGTAGATATAATAGCTAATAAATTGCAATTAAGCAACAGGCAGGAAAAAATAATGTTTTCTGCCAGCGAACACTGGCAATAATTTGCCAAGCTAAAACATTCGGATTTTTCACGGCGTATTGATTTTTAGGGGTAAAATTAACGCCTCTTCTTATTCATATAGACAATTAATATACAATAATATATATTTAATGGCGTTATGAATAGGTCACTCATAGATGCCGGATTAATTCAAAAATATACTCTCTCTATGTCTGGAATATTTTCAATAGGGGATCTTTCCCGGCTTTTCGGTGAATCCAATTCGGTGTCGCTTTTTCGCCGTATTCATAATCTTGAAGAGGCTGGTATCATTTTCCGATTCTCACGGGGGATTTATGTTACGGCCGGGTT
>JBAVGL010000299.1:0-15178 GCA_049684795.1 Chitinivibrionales bacterium
GTTAAAGATAGTTGGAAACAGTTTAAAATTTCACATTAAAAGGTGGATTAAAATAATTTTTAAGTCATAGCTACCTCCCATTTTACAAAAAGGTTATATTTTAATATTTCGAGAGCGAAAATGTATATAAAAAAGACTTCCGGTTATCGAATCAATACAAGTCTTTTCGCGGTTCTTTGATCATTTATCCTGCAAACGGCGATATAATTTCCTACAGGCATTGTCTTGCCCCTCTGGTCGGTTCCGTTCCATAGAACAGTGTGGTTCCTAGGCATTACATTGTCCTGACAAAGAGAAATAATACGCTTTCCTGTTAGTGAATAAATATCCAATGAAACCGTGCTCGATTTATTTAATAAAAATGTTATTGCAATTCCTTGACGAAGATTATCAATGGAAATGGGACCGGATTGCATATTAGACCTTAATGTCTCCTTGTTAATGCCTGTGGCGCCCAAGGTCCAGAACGTATCAACCGATGAATATTCGATTGAATTTATTTCCACGCCCACTCTCCAGGTTATCATGCCAACCGGGAGATTGATAATTGGAGTGTAGGTCGTATCGTTTAATGGCAGAATTGTATATGGATGTAAGAAATTCCCCAACGAATCGATTTGAATTATGTACGTTGATGCACCGACTGCGGGATGCCATTTAAACTGCGGTCTGAGATTACGCTGTGTATCAGGAACCATGGGAATAAGCCATGGAATTGAATCGTTGAGGACAGTAAACGTATCGGGAATGGAATATTGGCTGCTCAAGTTGGACTTTACGCGCCAGTAAATTGTCCCGATTGGCAGGTTAGCCTGAAGGGTATAGAAGGTATCGGCGACAATATCTGAAACATTGAGAATTGAAAATGTCGGAACATTGCTGATTTGCATGGTATATGCGGATGCCTCGTTAACCGGATGCCATGCCAGAACGGGCCTGCGGTTCCAGGTAGGGTCGGGAAAATAAGGTATGAGTATTGGAACGAGGGAATCCTGAATAATCAATGATGAAATCGTTGACCAGTTTGAATTGTCGGCATTGTCGCCTACCCGCCAGTAATAAGTATTATATGGTAGCTTGGCCAAAGGGGTAAAAAAGGTGTCCGTTGTCATATCAGAAATAATGGGTGAAAGGAAAGACTGATTCGTGTCGATCTGAATACGATAAACGGAAACCGATGAATCCGAATACCACCGCAATACAGGAAGCTGATTGTAGGTCGGATTGGGAACACATGGAATAAGGGAAATAGGTGCAGGAGCAAACCTATCTATCGATGAAATACGTACCTCATCAATCTTACCCTTAAAATTTGCGGTTGACACCAGCCTAACGCCTCCGATGAGGATAGGTGAATTATCATAGCTTATTGATGGATTTCGTGCTCCATAGGCAACGAGCGAACCATCAACATAAATTTTTAAGAAATCATTGCTCGCTATACCGGCGACATAATGCCAGGTTTGATTTTGAAGCGGTTGAGAATAACGGAGCTCATTTCCCCAATTACTATTAGTTACAAATGAAATTCCACCGGTAGTATTGTAGTTTTGCAGGCGAAAACTTGCCATGCTTCCATATTCTTTTGTTAGAACAACGCCAAAGTTATTTGCGGCAAAGTTATCTGAATATATCCACGCTTCCACTGTAACAGTTTGAAGGTGCTGTGTGGGATTATCAAGTATTTTAACGCTGTCGGTGCCATCGAATTGCAATGCTGAACCGAAAATACCCTGGGCCCATTTCGCCCCGTAAATCTTACCGGAGTTTCCATGTCCGCTCGCGTCATAAGCGCTATCGCCGGTATTCTCATCGAAATGCCACAGCGCCACGGTATACTGGTCAACGGAAAAAGGCGCAGCAGGTGGCGCGGCATACAGGTCCATCATTAAAAAAATGACGGCAAAATTGCAAATATATTTCATAATTTCCTCAATCTTTGGGAAAGTTAATGAATTAAATTGCTAAAAATGATCATTGAGCATATAAATACAATGCATTGATTTCGTTGTCGCTTAATGCCCTGTTGTAAATTCTGATTTCATCAAGAGATCCTGCGAACTGGTCGCCGCTTTCAGAATATCCTATTTGAATCAACGCTGCATCGGCAAACTGCTGAATTGGGGCCGTAATAATGGTGTCTTTATCTAATTTACCATCAATATAAAATCGTAAGCGGCCATTATCATATGAAACAGCCCCATGGTGCCATACCTGTACCCCGATTGAACCATGAGAATATTGCAGATCATAAACCATTGGGTTTAACGTGTTTCCGTTGAAGAACACGAGTCTATCACTAGTTACTGGCGCATGGTCCCAAACGCCATTATCGTATAATAGTGAATAATAATGCGTTGAAGTTCCGGCTTTCCCAACCGCCACAATTCTTGGCAAATAGGAGCCTGCTCCGGCACCCTTTATCCAGGCGGATAAAGTAAATTTAGTCAAAGAAAATTGGGGCCCAACCTGGGCTGAGATTCCGGAACTGATTCCATCAAAATAATATGCCTTATTCGGATTGCCGAACCTGTCTGTTGTCAATGTCGCTCCATTAACCGTTCCATTAAGCCCATGATCGCTTTCATCCGCCGCATTGCCGTTAAAGGGGTAATATGCCATGAGTCCTGAATCCGGAGCGGTAGTGACGGTAGTGCTTGGAGTATCCGGCCCGTTTTCATTTATTGAGCCGTTAATTATGGCATTGCCATCGATTCGGTTCACGGAAATATATACCAGTACCGTGCTGTCGCCGATAACATCGGCAAAAGCGGAACCGCTATACCGTTTCGTTTTAGCCGAATCAAAAACGTCAACTTTAAAACAACGATTGTTTCCGGAAGGAATTCCCACGACTTCCCCTTCAACGGAGCTGTCCGTGACAATAAGCGTGTCCGTCATGGTTTTCATGTCACTGGCGCTGATGGTAATTGCAGCCGACCGTGCGATTTGTTTGAAGGGTGAATTGGCCGGAGCAAGAATTTTCAGTTGCGCTATACCCTGACCGTTTGATTTTGAACCGACCAAGGCTTGCTGAGGCGCTTTGCAATTTGCCAGCATTAATGGCAATGCGAATGCCATCAGCAAGGCGATGCTTGAATTATGCTTTTGCATTGCAGGACTCCTTTCAAAAAGGTTTATAATGTTAAAAAGGTTAATTTCATAGATAAGTATATAATCCGGCAATTAATCCGAATGTGACGCACGTCACAAAATTTAAAAAAATATTAAAACATCTTTTGATCTTATATTAATTATAATATAACAACAGGCGACCTTAATTAGTACAACCAATTAAAAAAAGTGTTTCCTTGCAGAGAACACCGAAAGTCAAGAAATGGGCAGGAAAATCACTCGTCTTTGAAAAGGTCTTCACGGTCCCGGTCTTCCCACAGCATTTTGGCTTTTTCGGACCATTTGTTGATGATGATGAGGTTGAGTTTGGGGTTTTCCTTCATTTCGTTGGCTCGGTCATTATGCAGATTTGAAAAAACGCCGAGGTAGGAATTCGCTTTCTTTGGGTCCCCGAGCTTGAGGTTGAGCGCAACGATCGAATAAATGACCTGCATTTCAATTTCTTCCGAAGGACAGTTTGACATTCTGAAAGCTTCTTCGTAGTATCCAACCGCCTCACGGAGGAGTTCCCGGTTATCATCGCCCCCGTCCTTGATTATTTTCGCGATCCTGAGCGAATACGCGCCGAGTTTATATAATGCATAAGGCTGTTCATAAAACGCTTCTACATGCGCCCGCGCAAGCGCAAGTTTGTAGGAGGCAATGGCCGAATCCGCGGTGCGCGGACGTTTAAAATAAACGTCCGGGTCGGGAATGAATTTAAGGATCGCTTTTCGTTCGACGATTTTTTCCTGGAGCGTCATGATGACGTTGGCGGGCATTTGGGTCTTTTCATCGCCTTCGGACCTTGACCAGTCCTTTTTATCGGGCGAGGCGAACAGGCACCGGGGGCAAACGGTCACCGCAAGAAACGAATAATCCACGGTCCTGTATCCGGAGGCGCCCTCATAGCTTGGCGCCAAGAATTTATTTTTCATGATCTGCTGGCTCTTGGCCCGCAGTTCGTAGCACGTAAGATTATCGCGTCCGCATACGGGACACGTGACTTTAATCTCGAAAATCGGGTCATTGCCGGGACCGCCTTCATCGCCGGTCATAAGCCCCTTTGTTTTGGCCTCCTTGACCGCCTTAATGTGTTTGATATCGATGGTGGGGCCGAACTGGCGAATGTAATCGTTGACAAGATTGGTATCATTGAGCAGGGTCTGCAGACGGCGCTTTACTTCAACAACATCGATTGCCATGGACATTATCCTCGTTTACGCGGGGTTGCAATTAAGCAGATTTTATTATGACATGAAACGTGGGGAGAGTCAATAGTATTGTGGCCCGAATTTCCGCTTCGGTTCTAACTCACCCCTCCTCGCTTTGCTCGGTTTCCCCTCAAGGGATGAGTTGCAGATTACATTAACCAAACCAGTAGTATTTTTTCACGCAATCACCTTGTTTACCGGATACTCAACGA
The DNA here is from genome assembly GCA_049684795.1 of Chitinivibrionales bacterium. Taxonomy (GTDB): domain Bacteria; phylum Fibrobacterota; class Chitinivibrionia; order Chitinivibrionales; family FEN-1185; genus JBAVGL01. The sequence goes on from JBAVGL010000299.1 coordinate 4,541, forward strand.
TGCCCGAGGCTCCGGCGCGTTTGAGCAGGGGAATAATGTGTTTTATTTCGTTCGTGTGGATGATGGTGTCGACCGCGCACCAGCGTTCGTCGGAAAGATTTGAAACGGTCGGATTGTGGAGCGCGGGCAGAACGCTCAACACTTTGCGTAAATATTTTTTTTCGACATTGCATTTGAGCGCCGCGTAGTTTTCAGCGATCAGCGTGCCTTGCAGCAAAATGGAAATGTTTTCAAGCTTGCGCTTTTTCCATTGATTGCCCCAGGAAGTTTTGTTGGCGATGAGAATGGTGCATGTTTCCATGATGGTGTCGATGGTCCTGAGGCGGTTGGCGCGCAGTGATGAGCCGGTCTCAGTGATTTCGACGATGGCGTCTGCCAGGCGCGGAGGTTTAACCTCGGTCGCCCCCCAGGAAAATTCAACGTCCACGGGTATCTTCTTGTTTTTAAAATAGCGTTTTGTGGTCGCGACAAGCTCGGTCGCGATGCGCTTTCCCCTGAGGTCTCGCGGTTTTTTAAACGTCGAATCTTCCGCCACGGCCAGTACCCATTTGCAGCGCTGCCGGGAAACCTTGCTGTATTCCAGGTCGCAGACCGTTACGACTTTCGCGTTGTTTTCCGCGGTCCAGTCCATGCCCGTAATGCCCGCGTCGAGTATGCCCTGTTCAACGTACCGCGGGATCTCCTGCGCGCGCATGAGTATCAGGTCGAGCTCGTCGTCGTCGGACGAAGGGAAGTATGACCGCTCATCGACGCGGATGTGGATGCCGGCCTTCTTAAAAAGCTCAACGGTTGAACTCTGGAGACTTCCTTTGGGGATTCCTAATGATAGTTTCATGTCCGATATTTCTTTCTATCTTTGCAGCGAGTCCTTAAATGCCTTTGTCAGCGCCGGCACGATTTCCATGACGTCGCCCACGATTCCTAAATTCGCGACGTTGAATATTTCAGCGTCAGGGTCTTTGTTGATCGCGATGATGAAATCAGCCGACTGCATGCCGGCCAGATGCTGCACGGCGCCGGAAATGCCGCAGGCAATGTACAGCTTCGGGCACACGGTTTTGCCGGTCTGGCCCACCTGGTGCGAATAGGGCACCCATCCGGCGTCCACGACCGCGCGGCTGGAGCCGACCGCACCCCCCAGGACTTTCGCAAGATCGCGCAGCATGGAAAAATTTTCCGGTTTCTGCATGCCGCGGCCGCCCGAAACGATGATATCGGCCTCGGCTATATTGACCGTCGATTCGGCCTCTTTCACCACGTTGATAATTTTCGTGCGGGAAACGACCGTGCCCTGGTCGACCTTCCGGACGATGACCTCGCCGGCGCGGCTTTCATCGTACATCGCCGGTTTCATGACCTTGTGGCGCACGGTGGCCATCTGCGGCCTGTGGTGCGGGCAGACGATGGTGGCCATCAAATTGCCGCCGAACGCGGGCCGCGTTCCGAGGAGCAAGCGTTTTTCAATGTCGATTTCGAGCCTGGTGCAGTCCGCGGTAAGCCCGCCGTATACTTTGGCCGCGACTTTGGGAACGAATGACCTGCCGATGGCCGTTGCCCCCGCAAGGAATATGGAGGGTTTTTCCTTCCGGATGAAATCCGCGACGAGCTCGCCATAAATGTCGTCCTGGAATTGCGCGCAATTCTCGCCGTCCATGTACACGACCTTGTCCGCGCCGTATTTGACCAGAGAATCGGCCTGCTTGCGCATTCCATGGCCCAGAAGCACCGCCAGGAGCCGCTCTCCCAGGCTGTCGGCCAGTTTGCGGCCTTCTCCAAGCATTTCAAAGGAAACGCCTGCGATTTCGCCGCCGCGCTGTTCGATAAAGACCGCGATGTTTTTAAACTCGTGAATATCGGACGCGCGTCCGGTGTTTTCTTTAGTGATGGTAATGGCCTGATACCTTTTGCACGCTTCGACGCAGGCCGCGCAGAGGTTGCATTTTTCCATGTCGATGACGGCTTTTTTATCCGTAAGGGTGATCGCGTTTTGCGCGCACGCCTTGACACACAGGGAGCAACCGACGCATTTCTCAAGATCAATTTTGATGCCCATGAAGAAAACATGCTCCTTTATTTGATTACGGACAGGTCCAGGATGGCGGTTTTAAGTTTTTGCACCAGCGTTGCCGTGTCTCCGGTCAATTTCTCCCCGCTGGTCTTGCGTTCCGGAACAAACGACCGGAGCACCTGGGTGGGGCTGCCGTTTAGGCCGGTTTTTTGCGGGTCGGCGTTGACGATTTGGGCGTTCATAATTGATGCGCTTGTTTTTCTTGCCCGCATTTTTCCCTTAAGCGAGGCCAGACGGGGAACGTTGATTTCCTTAATGACGGTTATAAGACCCGGAAGCGGCATTTCAATGACTTCGTACCCGTCTTCCATCGTGCGCTCGACGCGGATGAACGTGTCGGTTATTTCTTCGACCTTGCGTACCCAGGCGACAAAGGGGATGTCAAGCATTTCGGCCACGCCGGGGCCGACCTGCGCGGTATCGCCGTCGATGGCCTGCTTGCCGCACATGATGAGGTCAAACTTACCCAGCGCCTGGATGCCTTTTGCAAGGGTATACGAGGTTGCCCAGGTGTCGGAGCCCGCGAATGCGCGGTCGGTGATCAAGCAGCAGTCATCGGCCCCCATGGCAATGGCGGTTTTCAACGCCTCTTCGGCCTGGGGCGGACCCATGGTAATGACCTTGACAGTTCCGCCCACGCGCTCCTTGATTCTTAAGGCCTCTTCGATGGCATATTCGTCGAAAGGGTTTACCACCGCCTCAACGCCTTCGCGGATGAGTGTGCCGGTTTCAGGGTTGATTTTTACCTTGGTGGTGCCCGGCACCTGCTTGATGCATACCACTATATTCACGAAAAAGGCTCCTCCCCCTAAATTTCAGCGGAATCAGAAGATGAAACAGGCTTCTGAAGTATTTCTACCTGGACTTTTTCAATCCTCTGGTTATTCATTTTAAGCACTTTAATTCGTAACCCATTAAATTCAAATTCGGTATTTTCGCTGGGAATCGTGCCGCATTCATGGTAAATAAGTCCCGAAAGCGTCGTGTAGTCCGCGTCATTGGTATCGAGGATGATGTTGAACTTTTCGCTGAGGTCGTTCAGATCGATATGAGGATCGATGCGATATAAATTTTTGGCAATCTGAACAATCGGTTTTTCTTCAAGATCGTACTCGTCATGGATTTCCCCCACAATTTCTTCAAGGATGTCTTCCATGGTGACAATGCCAGCCGTGCCGCCATATTCGTCGACCACGATCGCGATATGTATATGGTCCTTTTTAAATTCCCGCATAAGGTGGTCGACTTTTTTGCCCATAGGCACGAAATGCGGTTTTTTTATGATTGTGTTAAGGTCCCAGGATTGGGGGGAGTTCCGCGAAATCCAACTGAGCACTTCTTTTGCATAGAGGATCCCCACGATTGAATCGATTGTTTCTTTGTAGACGGGAAAGCGCGAATGACCTTCCGTACGGATGGCGTCCAGGGTCGTTTCGAAATCAGAAGCGCTGTCGAGCCCGAAAATATTGATACGGGGGACCATGATCTGATCAACCGTCAACTCGCCGAGCCTGAAGATGCTGTGGATCATTTCTTTTTCTTCTTCATCAAGCGCCGCTTCGTCCGTTTCCGATGATTCGGCAAGTTTCAGTTTTTCCTTTTCCGATAAAAAGGAAAATTTATCATCATAATTCACTGTTTTGAGCAGCAGCTTGTGCAGGCTTATTGAGACGGAAACAAGCGGCAAAAGCAGCCAGCCGAATCCCTTGTACAAAATGTACGCGGCAACGGCGAGCTTATGGTAAAAACAGATCGCGAAGGCCCGGGCGATAAAGTGTCCGCCTATTGACAGCATTATAAGGGAGATTGCGAACGCGGCGATGGCCAGCTGATAGGGTCGCCCATCGGGCAGGCAGATCTGCAAAGCCCGGAAACTCGCTATGGAAAAGGCGATATTGGCAAATGACTTGCCGAGCGATACGGTGGACGCAAAAAGTGTCTTGTCTTCAAGCAGTTCTTTTATATGCGCGATGGCGCGTGTCAGGCCCGGCTTCTCTTCGGCGGGCGTTATTTTTTCAATGGATACAAAAATGATTTTCACCATTGAAAAAAACGATGACATGACAAAGAAAAAAACCAGCATCAGCAGATATATGACAATAGGATTATTGTTCAAATCCCGGCCTCCTTGAGCCGTGTCAAAAATGGCGCATTGCAGTACCGCTCAAACGGATGGGTTTGCGAAGAAACTTAATATAATTCAAATAGCAGGCGTTTTTCAAATCAACCGCCCCGGTAACGCTTTTCAATGGCTTCCATGCGTTTCCTCTGCGGGGCGGTTTCATGATCGAAGCCCAGCAAATGGAACATGCCGTGGACAAAAAGCCTTTCAATTTCGCTTGGGTATGATACGCCATATCGCCTGGCCTGGATTTTGGCCCGATGAAGGGAAATGTAAATTTCGCCCAGTAGATCGTCTTCATCATAATTAAAAGACAGCACGTCCGTGGGGCAGGGTTTGCCCCGGAATTGCGCATTGAGCTTTTTGATGGCATGATCGGAACATAATACTACATTGAGGCGTTTTTTTTGGGGGATCTTTTCCCGTGCATATATTTGCCGGGCGCGCTCATGCAGGAGCTTTTCAGGGAATGCAAGACCGGTGCAGGCATGAAAGAACGTAACCGGGGATGAATTGTTCCGGTTTTTAATCAAGTTTATTGACATAAGCATTGACCTTTTTAATTGGTTGATGTTAAAATACATAATGATTTAAAATCAAATCCAAGAAACCTTTACCCGGCCTTGCATTTGTTGTTGTACCATGATAAAACAAGCCTTACTTGCGGCGGGTATCGGGATTGCGCTGTGGTGCGCGTATGCATATGCACAGCATGACAACGGGCAGGCCGCTTCTTCCGCAATAGCCAAAACCGGCGATATCCAGGGGCAGAACCGGGGAAATTTCGGGGTGGAAATTCCGGCGGGGGTCATGTTTGGAAAATTTGAAAAAGAAAACGGGCCGTTTTTAATTACGGGAAGCATTATCGTGCCGTCGGGGCAGACACTGGAGTTCGGTCCGGGCTGTAAGGTTTGTGTCGGAGGAAATTATTCCACCATCACGGTATTCGGTCAATTAATCGCAAAAGGCACCCGTGAAGACCCTGTCATTTTCCAATCGGCAAAGCCCAGGCCTAATCCGTGGGAGTGGGACAGAATTTACTGCAGGAGCAAGAACCTCAGTGTTTTCGAACATTGCATCATCCGGCATTCAAATTACGGGATTTGCGTTGAAAACGGCTCGGTCGCCATCGACCACTGCCTTTTTGAGCGCAATTCGCTCCATGGTCTGGTGGTCAGGAATTCGAGCGTTACCCTGAACAATACGACATTTACAAAAGGCCATGTTCTGGCGGTGTTCTGCGAGGAAGGCGCGCAGGTGCAGGCTGAAAGCCTTTTCGTCAGCGGTAACATCACCGGGCTGGCCTGCGCTGAAAAAAGCGATTTTGAGTTGCGGGGCGGGACGATTTCAAATAATGCCAATGGGTTGGCCGTGCTGCCGGGTTCTTCAGTGTCGATTATAGCGGCCGACATAACCCAGAACAAGATCGGCATTATTTCCCAGATGCAGATCCCTAAAAAAATGAGCGAAATGGTATTTGCCAACGCGCTTGACCTCAAACTGGCCAATGCAAAGGAAATGGAAGAGCTTCTCAGGCCGCCGGAGGCGGTGAAATCAATTGTGCTTCCCAAAACCTCCGGAGAGACTGTCGTGAAAGAAGATTTCAAGGCCGGGTTTTCGGCCATAAAGGCGTCCAAGGAAGCCGCAAACAGCTTCATAGGGAACGCTACAGCGGGCTTCCGCCTCTTTATGCCCAAGTCGCAACCCGTGCGCGACACCTTTGCCCTTCAAAGCCGCTATCCCGGTGAGGACGCCCCCGGCCTTTTGGACAAAGTGCAGCCGGAGCTTCAGGTCTTCGCAACCGGAAAGAACGGCGACGCCAATGTCAACCTTATCATAGACGCCTACGGCAACCAATGGGTCGGCCTGCGCAGGAACCTGACCAGCCTCACGATCAATTATTCAAACCAGGCCCTGGTACTGGGGGATTTTTACGAGAACTATTCCGAAACGTCAATTAACGGCAGGAAGCTCACCGGCGTCAAGTTCACCGGCAATTACCTCGAAATGGGGCGCGGCGCCAAGCAATTGAGCGTTGAAGCGGCGTTTGGGCAGAGCGAAATGCCCAAGGAAGCGGGCGGTCACGAGCTTGACCTCTACAACCAATTGGTAGACACGGGTATGTCGATCAGGCAGCAGCTTACCTATATCGCGGCAATTTCCTACAGACCCACGCTCATAACCACGATAGGCGTGAAAGGGATCATCGCGCGGGACCAGGGATACAACACCTTTATCGGCGGCGAGGTCATCGACGATCCCAAGGCGCCCGGGCTGGTTGAGTCGCAGACCGGGTGCATCGACGGAAGGATCGACCTGCTAGGCGGCAAGCTTTCGCTAACGGCCGAAGTGGACATGGGGCACCACGATACGCTTACCGACAGCGCGAACTCCGGGGAAATTTCAAAAATCGCCTGGTACGATCCGCAGGTGCCCGAGGCTGTTTCACACGTGTTCGGCGTCATTCCTTCGGGCAAGAATTATGCCGCGTCGGTCGGGGCCAACGGGATCTTTGACGGATATGCCTTGACGTCTAATTTTACCCAGATGGGGCCGCAGTATTTTTCGGCTGGCAACCCGTATCTTGAAATTGACAGGAGAATGTTCGTGCTGTCGGCCGAAAAGGAATATTCCCCGCAATTGTCGGGCAACGGCAACTATGAATACCAGCGCCGCGCCATTCACGGCCCCACGCCCACCGACGACCACTGTCTCATGCTCAACGTCAAGAACGCCCCGGGCGCCAAGCTCCCGGAACTAGCCTTTTGTTATGCCTTTAACTTTGAGACCAGCAACAATACGGATAATGTGTATATCCCCATAATCGACATTAACGGCGATACGCTGAGGGATTCGAGCGCCGCCAAGACTTATAAAACCGATGACATGAAAAACCTGTTCGGTCTCGAAGGGAAACAGGAGTTTGCGAACGGCATGAACTACAGCCTGCGGTATCAGTTCCTCTGGGAGGACGACTTTTCAAAATATGCAAATCCGGCGGACATGAACAAGCGGAGCGGCACGCAGCACCAGGTGAGCGCATGGCTCGGCTTCAAAGCCGGCAAATTATTGCGCAATAAAATAACAGCGCGCGTTTCAAAAACGGACAGGGTTGAGGATTCTTTAAACGGGATTTCGTATAAGATAGGCGATGACGCCCGGTTTACCCTTATACCAAGGAAGCTCGGCCTTAACGTGAAAGGTGAATACTTCAAAAGGATCGACAACAAGTTCAACACAACGATCGACGCCAAGCGCGATGAGATCACGCGGATGACCGGGTTGGAGGCCGAGGTGAAATATTCATTTACGCCGAGATTATCGGCCAATGTCCTGGGGCGCTACGAACAGAACTACGACACCGAAACGATCACCGACAACTACAAGATCCCCATTTTCGGGCTGCACGTGACGTATTTGTTCTGAGGCAAACGGATCTTTTTTATTTTTCCCTTACGCCCATTTGACCAGCCTGCGGGCAGACGAATTTTGACAGGCAGTGCAGGCAGGCCAATTGCGGAATGATAAAAAAGAACCGTACGACCAATAGGGTGAAAAGGAAAATTTCAAGGAAGATCAGGGAATATGAAAAGTTGAAAATTAGAATCGGAATGCCGCACAGAATCGGAAAAGCCAGGTTGAAAATGTAAATATTGTTCGGACATAAAAGCCCCGCCGCCCTTTTAGGAAAATCTGATGGATTACCCGGCCGCGCGATTTTCTTAGCAACTACATTCAATCCGGAAATACATAAGCCGTCGGCAAGCTTAAAGTAAACGCAATTTTTACAAACTTGAAGCGGCATTACTATATACATTTCGACGAAAGTGAACAGAATATAAACCCCTCCGAAGGCGATTCCGAGCGGACCAATAAACCGGTTTGAATAACAGAGTATCAAACCTCCGATCCCGAAATGCAGAATCGTTGATAGGTTATAAATAGCAACGCTGGAAAGAGGATATCTTGTGTAAAGTTCCGCTTTTTCCATGATTTATACATACGGTCATAAATAATTGCGCATAACATGCTTCCCTTTTGCTATTTTTAATGGTAGCATTGAAGGGAGGCAAAAATGCGTCGAGCACAGATCAGTGATGCTGATATTATGCGAATTGCCGTGCAGCAAGAGATTCTTCGATCTGAAGATTCTCGTTATGATCATCGTTTGCATGGTATTCTCCTGTCATGTTCCGGGAAAAGCAGCTATGAAATTGCCGAGTTGTTTGGACAGAGTCCTCGCACGGTGCAATATTGGATTCGTCGATTCGAGCAAAAAGGATTTGCGGGCCTTTCTGAAGAGGAACGACCAGGAAGACCCTCCGCAATTGATAAAGCAGTTCGGCGCGGTATCGAAAAAGATCTACGGACATTGCCACGGGATCTTGGATACATGCAAAACCTGTGGGACGGAAAGCTGTTAAGTTTTCATTTGGATAAGCAATACGATGTGACTCTTGGAGAACGACAGTGCAGACGGTTGTTTCGCCAGCTTGGGTTTCGACGTCGCAAGCCCAGACCGTTGATTGCAAAGGCCGACCCCGAGGAGCAGATACGATATAAAAAAACTCAAGATTCTGGCTCGTCGTCCCGATGTGGACTTGTGGTTTGAGGATGAATGTCATTTTCAACAGCATGGTTCCCGCTGTACGATGTGGATACCGCCAGAAGAAAAGGATCCAGTAGTGTTGCATGCACCGACACGAAAAAGTGTTGCCTTTTTCGGCGCAGTCAGGCCTATTGATGGTCGCCTTATGACGTTCCAAATAGAGAAATTCAATTCCGAAAACTTTGGGCGATTCATCGAGATGATCATGTATAGAAAGCGACGAAATAGGAAGGTTGTTTTGGTTTTGGATAATGCTCGCTGGCATCATGCTGCTGCGCTCGATCCCCTTTTGGCAGAGTTCCGGAAGTTTTTTCGGTTGGATTTCCTGCCACCGTACAGCCCAGAACTCAATCCAATAGAGCGGGTTTGGAAACTGACGAGACGACTTTGTACTCATAATCAGCATTTTGAACTCTTGGACGACTTGATCGCTACTGTAAACGAACAACTCGATCTTTGGAAGAAACCGAATCCAATACTCTCTAAATTATGCGCAATTACTTAAGACCGTATGTATAATTGCTGTTGTCCGATGCTGAATATGAGTTTCTAAATTTCAGAGCCACATTTACCAGCGCAATCATTACCGGCACTTCAATGAGCGGGCCGATGACCGCCGCAAAGGCCTCCTGCGAAGTTATGCCGAACACGCCGACCGCTACCGCGATAGCGAGTTCAAAATTATTGCTCGCGGCGGTAAACGAAAGGCTCACCGATTCCTTATAATTGATTCCAAGCCTTCGCGTGGCAAACATGGACCCGAAAAACATAATGAGGAAATAAAAGCACAGTGGTATCGCCACGCGGACAACGTCAAGCGGCAGCGCGATGATGGTTTTGCCTTTGTAAATGAACATGACCAGGATAGTGAAAAGCAGCGCTACGAGGGCCACTGGCCCGATTTTCGGCATGAACTTTGTCGTGTACCAAGATTCGCCTTTGATCGGTTCCAAAATCATGCGCGTAAGAAATCCCGCGCCAAAAGGAATGCCCAGATAAATTCCCACGCTGATTGCGACATCTTTCATGGAAACGTGCACCACCTGGCCGGCCAAACCGAACAAAGGCGGCAACACCGTTACGAATATATAAGCATAAACCGCGAAAAAAAGTACTTGGAATATCGAATTAAAGGCCACGAGCGCCGCGGCGTATTCTGCGTCGCCTTTGGCAAGGCTGTTCCAGACAATGACCATGGCAATACACCGCGCAAGGCCGATGATAATGACGCCGGTCATTAGATGCGGTTGGTGGCGCAAAAAAACAATGGCGAGAATAAACATGAGCGCGGGGCCCACAATCCAGTTCTGGACGAGCGAAAGCCCCAAGGCTTTTTTGTCGGAAAAAACCCCGCCGATCCGGCGATAATTTACTTTCGCAAGCGGCGGGTACATCATGATGATCAGACCGATGGCGATGGGTACGGAGGTCGTGCCCACGCTCATGCGCGACAGCAGCTCCGATGTTGTCGGGAACAACCAGCCGATCGCAACGCCAAGTCCCATGGCGATGAATATCCAGAGCGTGAGATAGCGGTCGAGAAATGAGAGTTTTTTTTGCGGTTCAGCCATATTGTTTTCCTAAGCATTGTTAATTTGCAAATTTTCCGGAAGTCCTTTTACGAATTCCTTTATTTCATCGCGCACGCGCCGATAATGCACAAGCGCTTCTTCCTCGGTTTTGGCGTTTTTCGCGAGCCTTGGCGGGTCGTCAAAACTGACATGAAACCGCTTTACGGGCTTCGGAAAAAACGGGCAGCTTTCGTTCGCCGAGTCGCGGACGGTAATGACCCAATCGAATTGAATATTTTTGAGTTGGTCAAGAATCTTTGTGTATTGC
>JBAVGL010000300.1:0-9018 GCA_049684795.1 Chitinivibrionales bacterium
GAGCATTTGCGCCTGATGGGTTCCCGTGACGCCAGGAAATTCGCGGGCGAAGGAGAAATCGCCTCGGACGATTTTTCCCCGGTGCAGTTTTCCCAGAAGAGGTTGACAGGGGCGGACAATTCGCAATTGGAGATCTGCAACGGATTCAGCGACTATCTGTCCTGGAAACGGGAAAATGACTCGTCGGCGGCAGTCGACTATCAACTGGTAACCCTGAAATTGCGCGAGTACATCTATCAAAAGGACCTCGTCAATGTGCTTGTTTATTTCGCGAGGCAGCAAAAAGCGTTGTCGGATAAAGGCCTGTTCGACGATGAAATGACGAAGGTGCTTACGTCGGAGGACGTCAAGGAAATGTTCATGGCCTATTTTTTCAGGGGAAACGGGCTGGACAGGCTTATCCATGACCCGACTGATGATAATGTCAAGGCGCTTGAGACGCTCGGCGCCGTGGTTTTCCCCACGGGCGACGAGTCGGAATTAATTAAAGGGGCGCTTCACTTTCAGGCAAAAAAATACGATATGGCGATGGTTATTTTCCTAAATCTCTTCAAGAAAAAACCGTATCCCATAGTGGAAAAAATGATCAACGCGACGATCCCGCTGACGACGGGAAAAAAATTGGATCCCGGGAAACCCGCCCAATTTCCCTAAGCAGATTAGGGAAAGACCGACTCAAACTTTGTGATGATTGAATCAATGGTTGCGTCCAGGGTTTCGTCCGCGGTCTTCCATGAAGGGTTAGCATCGTACCAGGCCATTATTTCCCGCGCCCCTTGCGAAAAAGGGACCGTTGCCGTAAAACCGGGCACGGTCCGCTTGATCTTGGAATTGTCGAAAATCATGCTGTGCGATTTGTCCCCTAAAAGGCCGGCGCCCCATTCGGGATCGAACTTTGAAATCAGGTCCGATGGAACGTGCACGATTTTCGCGACTGTGCCCGCCGCGGCGGCAACGATTTCGAAAATCTGGTTCCATGTCAATACTTCATCCGAAGTAATGTGAAACGTCTCGCCTATCGCATGGCTGTTGCCGAGCAAGCCCACGAAGCCTCGCGCGAAATCGGAATGATGGGTCAAAACCCAGAGCGATGTCCCGTCGCCGTGAACAATCACTTTTTTTCCCTTCCGCATCCGGTCGACGACGGCGTACCCTCCGTGCATCGGCAGTGACGTGCAATCGTAGGTGTGTGAAGGACGAACGATGGTCATGGGAAACTTTTCTTCGCGATATGCCCTCAAGAGCCGCTCTTCGCAGGCGATTTTAGCCCTGGAATATTCCCAATACGGGTTATCGAGCGGCGTCGATTCGGTGACGGGAAGATTTACGGGCGGGGTTTGATATGCCGAGGCGGAACTGATGAAAATAAATTGACTTGTGCGACCACGAAACAGCTTTAAATCCGCCTCTATATGGTCAGGCGTGTATGCTACCCAGTCTACGACAACGTCGAACATCAGATCCCCTATAGCGTGCCGGGCGGACGCCGCCTCGCGAATATCGCCCTTCAGGATTTTGGTTCCAGCCGGGATGGACCGGGATGTTGCGCCTCGGTTGAGCAGGTAAAGATCGATACCGCGCTCTTTGGCCAATCGCGAACAGGCGGAGCTGATAATTCCCGTTCCTCCGATAAATAAAACTTTCATTGCCTTTCCTTTCTGCGGATGTCCGGCAGATAGATCGAAATGGACCAGTCGCGCCATTCCTTTGGCACAAAATAGCTATTCAAGGAATTGAATTCAAGAAAAAAACGTTTCCCATAGTAGAAAAAATGATCAACGCAACAATCCCGCGGACCGGGAGGAATGCCGGTCATGTACTCAATATGAGTACGTTATTTACAGGTAAATTCCCCAAATATTGAGCGTTTTAGGGCCTTTTTATTTATATTGGTAAATGGATAAATATTATTAAAAAAGCCCTAAAACAAGAGAGGAAACCATGCGAACAAGATTTTTTAATAACCGCGTAAAACCGTTAGCGTTATTTTCAATTTTAATTGCGGCAGTAACCATGTCGAGCGCGGCAACCTACGTGCCGCAGAGTTCAAACAGAGTCAATATCAACCTGGACACCGGATGGTTGTTCATAAAAGCCGATAATTCGGCGTACTCTTCAAAAACAGCCGACGAATCGTCTTTTAAACCCGTATGTCTTCCGCACGCCAATGCGATTATAAAACATGCGTATCAAGCCCAGGACTCGTTCAGGATCGTTACCTGGTATCGCAGGCATTTTACTCCTCCTTCAACGTACAGCGGGCGCAGGTTCCTTCTGGAATTTCAGGCGGTTTCAACCGTGGGTACCGCATACGTCAACGGAACCCAGGTTGCCGTTCACCAGGGCGCGTATACTCCTTTCACCGTCGATATCACCAGCAACGTGACGGTTGGCGCGGACAACGTCATTGCAGTCCAGGTTGATTCCAAACAGCATACCGACATCCCGCCCGAAGGCAACGCGAACATGGATTTCTATATATTCGGCGGAATTGTGCGGCATGTTAATTTGTACGTTACCGATCCTCTTCATGTAAGTTCGGTGTTTGCATACATTACCAATCCCTCGCAGACAGCGCCCTCCAATCCGCCGGTATACGCAAAAACGCTGATCGTAAACAACAATGCCGCTCAAAAAACCTGCACGGTCATCACGAATATCGTCGACGTGAACAATAACGTGGTCGCCACCGCAAGCACCCAGCAGAGCGTTCCGGCCAACGGCAGCTATACCTTCAGCCAAACCACCAGCGCGATTTCAAACCCTAATTTGTGGCATCCGGACCATCCCTATTTATATACGGTGTATACCCAGGTGGAAGACGGATCGACGTTCGTTGACGAATATAAAACCCGGACGGGACTGCGTTCGCTTACCATGAGCAAAACTGACGGAAAATGTTATGTTAATGGACAACCCTTGAAACTCAGGGGATTGAACCGCCACGAAACGTTTCCATTCTTTGGCCGCGCGGCGTCAAAGAGGCTCCAGAGAAAAGACGCGGACATCCTTAAATACGATATGGGCTGCAATATGGTGCGCACGTCGCATTACCCGCAGGCCCCCGATTTTCTTGATCGCTGCGATGAAGTCGGGATACTTTTGCTGGAAGAAATTCCCGGTTGGAACTATCTTGGGAACGCCAACTGGAAAGCGATAGAAATGCAAACATTAGTTGACATGGTTGTCAGGGACCGTAACCATCCCTCGATTTTGACGTGGGGCGTCCGGCCCAATGAATCCGTTGACGACACGTGGTATCAATTGACCAACGACAGCGCGCGCTTTTATGATCCGACTAGGCTGACGTGCGGGGTCAGAAACGGCAATGGCGACGATGTGGCGTATTTCTATGAAGACATCTGGACACGGAACTTTCTGACGCCTTCGGCGAACCCTCCCGAGGTGCCGGTCATCACCACCGAAGATATCGGACATGGCTATCCCATAGCTTCGTTCAGCGTGGAGGACTCGCTCAACCAGGAATGGCAGCTTCACGCCGCCGCCCATGACGCTTCATACGGCCAAAGCATATGGGGAGGACTGCTGGGGTGGTGCGCGTTCGATTATAATTCGAGCCATCCCAATGCGGTATCGCTTACGGGCGGACGATATGTATCTCCGCACGGACAGGCGGACATCTTTCGCATACGGAAGTTTTCGGGATATTTTTACCAGTCCCAGAGCGACCCGACGCTGTACGGTCCCATGGTCCACATCATGAGCTATTGGAAAAGCAATTCACCGGTCAGTCCGACTTTGTTTGTGGCAAGCAATTGCGATTCGGTGGAATTGTTCGTCAACGGTGTTTCACAAGGCATGAAGTCCAGCGGCTATTGGAGCAACCTGCCGCATCCTGTCTTTGGGTGGCCGAATGTCACCTATGCCGCGGGAAACCTGAAAGCTAATGGCTATGCAGGCGGCGCGCTCAAGGCCACCGAAACGTGGTATACTCCCGGCACGGCAACGAAGCTCGTCATGGTTCCCGATACGACGGTCATTTTCGAAGGCGGTGACATGACAAGGGTCGTGGTCGAGGCCGTGGACGCGAACAACCAATATGTCCCGTATAATTCCGCGACGGTCACGCTGTCCGCGAACGGGGCGGGGGATTTTATCGGTGAATCTCCCATTGCGCTTGAGGACGGGAAAACATGTTTTTACGTAAAAACGAGGGCAAGCGCGACGGGCGCCATCACCTGCAATGCGACCGCGACGGGATTGACGGCCGCGTCGAGCACGATCACCGTCATTAACGGAGACGCAACTTCCATTGGTGAGCGGGCCCGGTTTCCCTCCGCGCAGGTTATCGGGACGCACACAACAATGTTCCGGACGGTCATGAACAGCCGGTTCATTCTGCCGGAATGGGCAAAGAAAGGCGCGCAGGTTTCGGTGTACACCTTGGCCGGCCGGCTCGTCTGCAGGACCGGGGCGGTCGCCGGGACGCTTGACCTTGAAAAGTTCGGGACCGGCAAGGGCATTTATCTGGTAGAGATCACCGGCAACATTCAGAAAAACTGATTGACTGAAAGGAACCGGACGGCATATGATTAAACCGTCCCCTGACGCAGGTTTTTATCGCCAAAACGACAGGGCAATATTTGATATGTCATTTTTCAAACGTGGTCATCGTTCTGTTTTTTCAGGATATTGGCGACATAATCGACCAGCCGTTCTATAAAATTGGAGTCTTTTTCGAGTATTGGGTATTTGTCGGAAAATTCCTGCGCCCCATGCGAATCGGAGGTGACGATAATGGCGTCAATCCCGTGGTAGCGTTGTTCCACTTTTTCGATAAGTTCCATGCCGTTCATTTCGGGCATATTGTAATCGGTGATAATGACCGCGGGGCGGGGCCGGGTGGCATCGATTATTTCTTTAAGGGCGAGGAGTGGATTATTGTAAATATGGGTATTTTTAAACCCGGCGTCCTGCAGGGTATCTTCGATCAAACTTGCAACGACAGGCACATCGTCTATGATGATAATGCGGTCATTGTCGGTCCCCATTGAAACTCCTCTCTTAAATCAACTGAAAAAAATATGGTAATTTCAAGAAAATAACCCTCCAATTAATATAATAAAAAATTTAACAGGTTAAAGATTTATATCTTTTTTTTCTTGTACCCGCACTTGCGCCGGGATGATATAATGACTTTAAAAGTGGTCTTAAAAAATGCTCGGGTACTTTATATTGTGCGACTAACCAGAAACTAACCCATATAATGTGTTTTTTTCCTGAAAGCGGGAAATATACCTATGGATAATTTTGAACAAATCATAGACCAGCTTGAATCCGAGAACGCGGCTCTTTGCAAAAAGCTTGAGAATTACCAGTCATTGGAACGGAAATATGAAATCGCCTATGAGGAGCTGCGCGAAAAAGAGGAATTTAACTTCGCCCTGTTTCAATACAGCCCGATTACTACGGTCGTGGTTGACAGGGACGGCAGGGTCGTCAAGTCCAACGCGGCCAAACGTAAATCCGGGGACAGGCTTCCTAATATCGGCGATATCATGTACCGGGATTATGCCAGTCATCACAGTACTGATATGTTTAAAGAGCTGATGACCTCGATACAAACCGGGCAGTCGAAGATTTTTCCGGAAATGCAGTATGAAGACAAAGTCCTTTTAATTGCCCTTGCCCCTTTTCCCAAGGGCGCTATCATAACGACTCAGGACATTACCGACCGCGTTCAGGCGGAACGGGACCGGGTCATTCTGATAAAGGACCTTCGAAGAGCGCTTAATGAAGTGGAAACGCTGAGAGGGTTATTGCCTATCTGCGCATCATGCAAAAAAATCAGGGATGATAAAGGTTATTGGAACACGGTTGAAGAATATTTCAGTCACCGGGGCATGGTGGATTTCAGCCACACCTTATGCCCGGATTGCATTAAACACCTGTATCCCGAATTATGGGCAAAAATGCCCCGTCATCCTCATCCCGTTCATGCTCATACATGATCGGTTTTATGCTCCTCCGGTAGTGCGGGACCATCATCGCGCATACGCGCCAGTTTTTCACTTTCCCGTTTTTCCTCTTCCTCCATGGCTTTTGCCCGTTTCCGGTTACGGGCGCCGGTGACGATGAATCCGACGATGAAAAGCGCCACGATTGCCACCCAATAGGCATAGGTATCGGCAAAGATAAATACGAATTGATATTTAGAGGTAAGGTATTTCATGAGCATCGCGTCAAATTCCTGTGGAGAAATGCCCAGAACCGCATTGAGTCCCGTCCAGAAATTTTTTGTCCTCCGCGCCGCGTTCAAAATTTCCGGGATCACGTCTATTCCGTATTGGTCAACCAGAAAAAGCACGGAAAGGTGCGCCTGGCTGTAGGCCAGATCGGCGCGGCTTCTGCCGAAGGCGTTTACGGAATCAATTGAAGCCAGCGGCATAAGGCTGCTCATAAAAATTGCTTTTGAGACCCTGACGTTTTCCTGCAACGACAGCTCTCCCGATAATGTCATGGCAACCCCTTCGTGGAACCAGCGGGGGATTTTTAACCCCGGATACCCGCGGTTAAGCACGATGTGGACAAGTTCATGGACGGTGATTTGATGAAAACTCTGCTCCAGGAAGGGTTTAAAATCTATGGGGACCACGATGAGGTCCCGGTTGATGGCCCCGCCTCCGCCCCATTCCGGCAGGGAGAAAGGATCTGATATGACATGCGCCTTTGAATAGTAGATGATTTTTAAAGGGGATTTATCGGGCATCTGATGCGGTGAAACTATCCGGTATATCCTGTAATATTCCGACGAAATATCACTGACAGTGATTTCGGAGGGAACCTGCCCTTCCAATAAGATCTGGCCGGAGCACAGAGCGGGCAGGATGCAAAGGATGATATACAAACGGTTGAAGGTTTTTAAGAATTGCATGATGTTTTATACTGTGCACAATTGCCGTAAATCATCAATAAACCAGGTCGGCTTAACGGCCATCAAAGCGGGATCGTTGACACTCCACTTGACAAAAGCGCTATCGAGGCCGGCCCGCGAGGCGCATTCCATGTCGAATTCCGAGTCTCCCACGAACAACGCGAAGTCTTTTTGCGCGCCGAGCAGACGAAGCGCGGCGAGCGCGGGTTCGGGCCCGGGTTTATGCGTCAACGTTGTTTCGGGCGTGACGAACGCTTCGAAAAAATGAAGTATGCCCGTCGTTTTCAGGTACAGATCCAGGGTGTTGCGCCTGCGGGACGTGACGACGGCGCAATGCTTTCCCGCGGCCGACAACATGGCCAGTCCCTCGGCAACGGTCGGAAACAGCCTGAGGTGCTCCAGGTAATGGGCCGTTTGAAAAGCCATGTGTTCTTTCGAAACCATGTCGAAGTATTCCTGGGACATTGGCCCGAAATACTTCGCCATCTGGTCGCGCAATGTCAATCCGACATTCTTCTGGACTTCCTGCCTCGAAACTTCTTTGTTGGCGAAGGTTTTGCAGGTATGGACAAAACACCGGTAAATCAGCTCCATGGTATCAATGAGCGTCCCGTCGGCGTCGAATAGAAAAAAATCGTAGTTTTTCATAGTCTCAGTTGCCAACCCGGATTTCCTGCCACAGTTTATTATAGAGTTCGAGATTGGCGCCGAGGTCTTCCTTGAATTCGGAATTTTTCAGGTCTTCAAGCCGGTAATTCGATTTCCTGGTTTGGAATGGCCTGGCGGCGGCGTTAATGCAGGGATACCGCAGATAATCGATGATCTTCGCGTACACCTGCGGGTCGTGAAGATAGTTGATGAACGCGTAGGCGATGTCCTTGTTTTTCGAGTTTTTCAGGATGACCAGGTTATCCATGTACATGGGACCGCCTTCCCGTGGAATGAAGAAGTCAACGTCGGAATATTTCGTGGAGTCATATTCCCGGAAAACATTCTCCGCATACCCGTGCACGACCCAGAACTCTCCGGCTGCGAAGCCTTTCGCAAAGGCCTCCGCGTCGAATTTCAAGATGTTGTTTTTCCATCCCATGATTACGGCCTTGGCTTTAAGCAGTTCCTGAGTGTCCGCGGTATTGACCGAATAGCCGAGGGTCTTGAGCGCGCACCCGAACACCTCGCGCATGTCGTCGAGCATGGTCATGCGGTCTTTGAGGTCCTTGCGGCCAAAAATGTTCCAGCTTTTTTCATAGGCCTTGACGAAATTTCTGTTTACAGCGACGCCGCTGCCGCCCATCATGTACGGGACGCTGAAATTGTTTCCTTTGTCAAAAGTTATCCGCGCAAGCACGGCGGTATCGATGTTGCTGAAATTGGGGATTTTCGATTTGTCCAGTTGTTCGAGCATATTTTCGTGCTTCATGATGGAAACGTAATCGCCCGACGGGACCACGATGTCGTAGCCGCCCGCGCCGGATTTGAGCTTGGTGAACATGTCTTCGTTGGACGGATACACGTCGTAGATGATTTCGGCGTTGAATTTCTTTTCAAAATCCCTTAGGGTCTGGTCGGGCATGTAGTATGTCCAGTTGTAAATGTACAGTTTCTGCTTTCCCGAAGTGCCGCACGAGTAGATGCAAAGAATTCCCAAAATACTGACGAAAAACGATAGCAATTTATTCATGACAGCTTTCCTTTGGTTGGATGCCGTATCAAACCTGCGCTTGTTTGATTCAAACGAGCGATTTATTGGCTTATTTTAAACGATCAAATTCCAAGGGTTCCCTGTCCGGAACCATTGACAGGGCTTTCCGGAATTTTGCCTTGCTTCCATGTTTTGCTCGTTCATTGAGATAATCTTCCGTCTCAAGAGCAGAAAGCTTTTCAGCAACGGCGGTAGAAACAAACTGGTTGATCGAAACATGGTCCTTGTGTGAAAGCGACCGGACTCTGTGATGCAAGGAATCGGGAAGTCGTAGGCTAATTGTGCTCATTTCTAACCTCCAATTTATTCAAGAATTCAAAGGGGTTTAGAACTGAAATTCCAAATTCCTTTACTTCCCGAAAATCTGACTTGTTATACGTTATAATAAATTTGCTTTGCGACGTTACGGCAAGTTCTAAAA
>JBAVGL010000301.1:0-1671 GCA_049684795.1 Chitinivibrionales bacterium
TCTCTATTCTGATGAAAAAGCAAATTTACCGACAATAAATAAAATAATGAAAATGGTCACAATCAAAGATTGTGTTAAGGATGCGATTGACCATTATTATTGCGAACAGGCGCTGGAAGTGCGCCGCGACCTTTCAAGGTTAAATGTCCTGTATGAAAATTTTGTTTTGGAAAACGGTTTCCTTAACAACAAGAAAAACACTTCTCTCATATCTTCAGACCCTGACTCCGCCTTGCTTTGCTCTTTGGAAAAATGGGACCCCAAGACAAAGACCGCCCAGAAATCCGACATTTTTAAAGGCATTAATTTTGTCCGAAAGCCGCAGATTACCTCAGTCGAGACCGCTTCGGATGCAATGATTCTTTCCCTGTCGCGCTACGGCAATCTTAATCTTCCCTTTATGGAATCCGTTTCAGGAATTGAACGTGAAAATCTTTTGTCTCAGCTTTCCTCCTCCGGCTATATTTTCCAGGACCCGCACGAATTTCTGGTCAATAGGAGGGCCGCTTATTTGACTTCGGACGAATATCTTTCAGGAAATATCCGGGTAAAACTCGAAGAAGCGAAAAACGCGGCAGCAACGGAGCCGTTGACATTCACCAGGCATGTTGGAGCTTTGGAAGCCATTATGCCCAAAGATCTTGGACCGGAGGACATATCACTGCGCATGAACTCCCCGGTTGTGGGCACAAAACACGTTGAGGATTTTATTGGGGAACTCCTGCAGACGACCAGATTCAGCGTTTCCCATTATGCTATTAACGGAAAATGGGAAATAACCGGGCACAGCTATACCACCCAGAATCTCGAAACCTACGGAACGCCAAGCATGACGGCCATGAAAATTATCGACAACATCATGAACGGTCGTCCTATAAAGGTTTTTGATAAGGGGCCGGATGACAAGCCTGTTCTGAACCAGGACAAGACGGCCGCAGCGGAAAACAAGGCGGAGATCATCAACAATGAATTCCAAAAATGGGTCTGGAAAGACGCGGACCGGACAAAAGACATCGTTCAACGGTACAATGAAGTTTACAATTCACATGTCGAAAGAACGTTCATTCACCCCGAGCGTCTTTTAAATCCTGATGCCAAAATCTTCTTTCATGGGTGCAATTTCCCCTACCCCATGCGGCCGCATCAAGCCGATGCGGAATGGCGCATTTTGCAGCAGAAAAACACCATGCTTGCTCATACGGTCGGGGCGGGAAAGACCATGGAAATTGCCTGTTCCGCAATGGAGCTTCGCAGGCTTGGCCTTCGCGCGAAGCCCATGGTTGTGTGCCCGGACCACATGATAGGCCAATGGTCCTCGGAATTCCGCGCGGCCTATCCCAATGCGAAATTACTGGTTGCGGATGACAATAATTGGGACAAGACCAACCGCCGGACGTTTATCAATCGAATAGCCACGGGCGATTGGGATGCGGTGATAATAAGGGCGGAGTCATTCAAGATGATTCCCCTGAGTCCGGAATATCAGATCAAGTTTTTCGAAAACAAAATTTCTGAATACAATGACATTCTAAGCAGCGTTGATTCTTCTAACAAAAGAACACGCTCGGTCAAGGACCTCGAAAAGGCAGTTGAAAAATACGAGAACAAAATCAAAGAGCTGTCCGATGCGCACCGTGATGAAGGCGTAATTCCCTTTGATAAGCTTGGGGT
>JBAVGL010000302.1:0-17707 GCA_049684795.1 Chitinivibrionales bacterium
TTCATGTCCCAGACAAAAGCCATGAGATATTTACCTAAGGATAAATATACACAAATTACAGTATAATGTCAAAGGCTTTTGAGGAAATGCGGCAAAAATAAAAAATGCCCGTCTTCCCTTGATATTACCTGGGGAACGGACATTTTAACAATGAGCTAGGAAGGATTCGAACCTTCGACTCTCGCCTTAAAAGGGCGATACTCTACCACTGAGTTACTAGCCCATGACAAAACCGGAGAATAATCCAAAAAATGGCTTCTTAAAATATATTGCCCTTGAGCTTTTTGCAACGCTTATGTGAAGAAGACAAAAAAGTCCATGGCCATCATTACAATAACGCCTTCATCTGCATGGAAATGACATGGAGCCCGTTCTTTGAGACCTCGGCCCCGCCGAACTGGCTTTTCCATGATATGTCCGTGGTAAAATGGGTTCCGAAGTTTAAATGGGCGCTGAAGTCGATGGTATGGGTGATGCCCGCCGAAAAGCCCTGCGCCATGCGATAATCCAGTGTTCCCGGTATATCAACAGACGAATACGTGTACGAAAGATCGGCCATTCCTTTCTTCGCGGGCTGCCACGAAACTCCCGGGACAACACGGTAATACCAGCCGCCATTGACAAACCCGTCGGACGTTTTCGCGGCATAGCCCCCGGCTTCTTTAAGGTACGCCGAAAAGTCGCGGAAAAACTTGTTCTTTTCGGTGAGCTGCGCGTGCCGGTCCGACACGAAGTAATTGTTGTCCGGCAACGAATCCGTGCTTTGCCTGGTCACCGCCACGATGCTTCCTTCCGCCCCAATAAACCAGTTTTTTATGGTACGGTCGGCCCCGCCGCCGTATTCCGCGCCGCTCTCCGAATAATCGCGGATTTTCTTATAGGACGGCTGAACATACAACTGCCCGTGATAGCCGGGAAGGCTGTCGGGGTTCCACTGTATATTCTGCCGATAGGAAATGTCGGCGTAACGGACCAGCGAATCGCCGGCGTTTTCCTTTTTGAAAAGCGAGCCGTAGCCCGGTATCCAGGAGGAAGCGGGGAGCGGCCGGTCGAGGCTCAGCTGCTCGTCGCTGTTGAACGTGCCGGAAAAATCCAGGTCGCCCAAAATACCTGGAAGCCGCCGCTTGCGGGAATGATTGAGCGACCACGTTGCATTAAGGTTGGTCTTGCGCACGCGGCTTTCCGACGCGCCGCCGTACACCTGCTGCTCCTGTATGGTGTAATCGCCGTTTTTGCCCGGAACGTATTCTTTAAGGGTGTCGTTCCACACATAATCGCCCAGCCCTTTCCCGACCGGCACCGGGACCTGCACGAAGGTCGCGGCCCGTTCGATATTGACCTGATAGGTCTGCCGGGTTATAAACCCCTTGTTGGGAATAGACACTTCATCCTGCGCCGTTACCAGGATGGTGGTGTTTTTTTCCTGGTTATAAATGTCCTCCATTAAATAATGCGACGACATGTTCGCGTGCCACGACGGACTAAAGGCGCGGGTGATTTCGTTGTCCCAGAGGAGCGAATGTCCGGTGTCAACGGCGTTTATGAGCCCCTGCGCCCCGCGCCGGAACAGGGTATAAAATACCGACTCGCGCAGCGACAGCGGCTTTACCTGGATGCCGGCCCCGGCCCCGGCCAGGCCGCTGTTAAAAGCGTCCGTCAATGTGCGCCACTCGTCCTTGCATTCCAGCGAAATATCTGCGCGGGAAGAATTGAATTTGAGCTGGCCGTCGTCGCGCCGCGTCCTGTCGACGCCGTTTGCGGTCCAGTGACGGAAAAAGTCCCCGTTATAATCCAGGAGAAGATGTTTCTGAATCGCCACCTGCGTGGAATTTTCGATGCGGTCGTCGACCAGCGCGCCGTCATGCATGTATTGCCCGTAGGTCATTTCGGTCATGGTATTGTTCCAAAGGGCCGTTCCGCCCGTTGACTCCCACGACATACGCCTGCCGGTAAGGGTCGCGCTCGTGGTGTCGTCCCACAGCCGGTTGCGGTCGAAGGCCGACGACACTTCGTTCGTCATGCCGGGCGTGATATAGGTCTGCTTTACGTCAAGCCACAGAGAGCGCCGGTCGGCGCGCTTGACGCCGAGCATAACCGAGCCATTGACCGCCGCCCCCCGGGTGTCCTGGCCGCCGCTCCCGGAAAAAAGGTTGCGGTCGTGGTCCATTCCTGCAATGTCAAGCATTGCCGACGCCCAGGGGGCGAACCGCGCCTTTGTCAGGACCTCGCCGGTCATGGTTGACTGGGGCAGCGGGATCGGCGGGAGGGTTGCGCTCCCGTTTCCGGCCCCCACATAGCGGTAAATCGGGCCAAGCCCCGGAGCGGCATGCATTGCTGTACTGTCAAGATCGTAGTCCCCGTTCCCCAGGCCCGTTGTCTGGAAGGAGACATAGTAGAAACCCTGATTATTATTCGGGTTTTGCGGATCAAACGCCGTAAAATGATAATGCCCGAGCGAATCGACGGTATAGAGCGGCTGCTGCGAACTTTCCCAGGCAACGTCCTTCGGGTCGATGAGCCGGCCGGAAAACCGCAGCTTCGAGGTGTCGCCCTGGTTGGCAAGCAGGGCCTTGTCGGCCTCGCTCAGCGTCATGTCGAGCGGCTGGTTCTTATTGTCGGTTTCATACCACAACGCCCCGACCACGGTCACCGACGAATCGCGGGTGGAAGCGCCAAGGGTGGTCCCGGTAAATGTCCGCTGATAATCGAAAACCCGGTATTCATATTCGATCCGGATGATATCCTCGTCCCTGATCAGTGTGCGCGGAGTAAACGTAAGGGAGCCCAGGTCGTAATCGACGGTGAAATCCTGGTCACTGCCTTCCGAGTATTTTTTTTCCCCGATGGACACCTTGACGGTGCCTTGTATGGGCATGACGAACCCGCTTTCCTGGTTGCCCATGAGCATATAAGGCCCTTGAAGCCCGTTTTTGCCGGTTATTGTCTGGATGGTAAAATTGCCGCCCGCGAGCGCGCCGAACCCCTTTATCGAAATTCCGGAAACGGAAAGCCCCGCTGAAATGCCTTTGATCTTCTTTTTGCCCGAAAACATGCCGTTTACCGGCCACTCCGCGTACTGGTCCCCCACGAGAGCGTTGTAGTGTGGATTGTCAAGCGACACGTAGACCATGTCCAGGTCCGACACTTCGCGCGTTGATCCTTCCAGGCTTGATCCCTGGTCGGTCAAATGCCCCGACAGCGTGGTGTGCGGCGCGATGTTCCCCGTAAGGCTCACGTCAACGGCCTGTTCAAGGTTAGTGCTTCCGAGGTTATTGACCGATACGCCCACGCTTTTATAACCGGAGACCGTGAGGTTTTCTTCGGCGAACGCGTTGACCGGCACGCGCACGACCGTGTCCATGGCGCGGAAAATCGTGTCGCGCGGTTCTATATACGATTTGTCAAAAAGCGAATAGATTTTTGGCAGGCCGTACCAGCCGGTCAGGAAATGGACCTTGATTGTTACGCCGCTGTCTATCGGCTCCGAAAACAGGAGTGCGTTCATTTCTTCGATAAAAGTAAAGGAAGGCATTCGCTTTCGGGCGGTGTCCGCGAACGCAAGTCGTATGGATGCCGCTTCAATAAAATTCTTTCCCAATTGATACGGGCCCGGACCGCCGTTACCCGCTATGGTCGTGTCAACGACCGCCCCGTAGGCCTTGAATGCGAACAGCGCGCAAACAACCGTCCAGCACAGATAATGGTATTTCAAAGGCCGAATATTTTTTAAGATTTGAACCATAATCACGCATTTAATTTCGATTGAAATACATCACGGCCGCCATCGGGTATCCCGCTTACTTTACAAATATAAAATCATAGCTAGTATATATTAAAATATACTTTGAAGGCCACAATGGCGTGAAGGCAATGACCCCGAATTATACTACGGGTTCCTCACGGGATATATTTTTTATCCGTCATGCCACGATCAATTGATGCCCGACTTGACTTTCTTTCCCCTGTTTACCTTGTTCCAGGCCTTGGCGCGAAGCGCGCCGCGGCGCTCCACGAATCGGGGATCGATACCATTGGCGACATTCTGTATTATTTTCCGCTGCGCTACATCGACCGCTCGAAAATAACCCCGATCGCGGACCTTTGCAAAAACATCGATTCCATGTGCACCATCATCGGCACGATCACCAGGACCCGCGTGGAACGCGGCAGAAAGGCGCGCCTGCGTGCCCAGATAACCGATGATACCGGCGCCATGGAGGCCCTGTGGTTCCACGGTGTCCCGTTTTTCCGAAAAACATTACATACCGGAATGCGCGTTCTCTGCACGGGGACGATCAAATATTTCGGTTCCGGTCAAACCATTTCTTTGGACACGTCGATGATCATGATCCATCCGATGCTTGAAAAAATGGGCGAAAACCAACTGCGGCCGGAACATCCTTATCTGCCCCACTACCCGATCACCATGGCAATGATCGAGGCATCTCTCCAGCAGAAGACCCTTTTCAAGTCGCTGCTCTGGGTGCTTGACAATCTCAAACATTATCCGCAGGTGCTCTCTCAAAGCATCGAGTCCCAAAAACGGTTTCCTTCGCTTGCCGAATGTTTGCGTGAAATGCACGTCCCGAAAAACCCCGGCAATCTGGAACGCTTTAAAGCGCGCATCGTCTTTGAAGAGCTGTACCGGCTTGTCATAGATCTGCATTTGAGCAAACGAAAATTCGCCCAGCCGGGAAGGCCCTTGCGGGCCGGGGAGCTTGCCGAAACCTTCAGACGCATGTTGCCGTTCGTTTTGACGGAAGACCAAAACAATGCGGTCAATGTTCTGCTTGGCGATGCAAAAAGCGACAGGCGCATGCACAGGCTCCTGCAGGGCGACGTTGGAAGCGGAAAAACCGTCGTTGCATTTTTCGCATGCCTGCCCGCTTTAAACGAAGGGATGCAGGTGGCATGGCTCGTTCCCACGGAAGTCCTCGCCCATCAGGCCTTCTCAAAGCTTTCGCGGTGGTGCAAGGAACTCAATGTGTCAATAGAACTGCTCAAAGGGGCCCTTGGCCCTGAAAAAAAGCGGGCCATTATTAATGATCTTCAAGGCAATCGCCTGCAATTTCTTGTGGGAACGCACGCCCTTTTGCAGCCAGCGGTTACTTTTAAAAACCTCGGTATGATCGTCATTGACGAGCAGCACAAATTTGGGGCCCAACAGCGGCTTGCGCTTCAGGAAAAAGACCCGAGGGCCGATTTTCTGCTCATGTCCGCGACGCCGATCCCCCAGACGCTCGCAAAAACGCTCTACGGCGATCTGGACGTCGTTTCCATCAGAGGCTTGCCGAAAGGCCGCCTTCCCGTGAGCACGTACCGCGTTCCTCAAGATAAAAGAAATGCCATGGAAACGTTCGTGCGCGGCGAAATCCTATCAAAAAACGCCCAGGTTTTTTATGTCGTTCCCCGTATTGAAAAAAACAACGACGAACCCCTTGACATAAAAGATGCCGCTTCCGTCTTTGACGCGCTGGTTCGCGGCCCATTTTCGGGCATACCGTGCGGCCTTATCCACGGCCAAACGGAAATTGCGGAACAGCACCACACCATGGAAGACTTTAACCGGGGCGCGATCAAGGTCCTTGTGTCGACAACGATCATAGAAGTCGGGATCGACGTTCCCGCGGCAACAATCATGGTGATTGAAAATGCCGAGCGCTTCGGGCTTTCCCAGCTGCACCAGCTCAGGGGAAGAGTGGGACGTTCTTCACGCAAAGCCTGTTGTTTTCTTATGGCAAACAAAACCGGAAGCGCTGCCGCGGATAAACGCCTCGATTATTTCTGCAACCACCACAATGGATTTGAAATCGCCGAGATGGACCTGCAATTGCGCGGCCCCGGAGAAGTGGCGGGACTCATGCAGACAGGCTGGGACGACCTGAAAATGGCCGATATTATCCGTGACGCGCATGTTTTTCGGGAAATTTTGGAATTTGTTGAGGCCGGCATGCGGCCCGCCCAAATGAAAGGCCTTTAGAAACTCCGATTAATAAAAAGATTATACTTTTGACGAAGAAAATCAATATATTATATTATTCCCCTATGTTTATTCGATAACTTGTGCTTTTTCCCTAAGCGGATGGATAGCGTTATGATAGCAATTTGCGTATGTTCTTTGTATGTAATTTGTTCTATTGTGCTTCTGGCTTATGGTATCCAGTGCTATGTTCTGACGTACTTGTATCTGAAAAAACGCACTTCGCGTCTCGCCTTGCAAAGGCAGACCATGCGCTATTTTGACGCCATCGACGATGAAAATCGTTACCCGACCGTGGTCACCCAGCTTCCCATGTATAATGAAAAAACCGTCGCGGTACGGGTCATTGAGGCGGCGGCGGCAATGGACTATCCTCATTCACGCCATGAAATTCAAGTCCTCGACGACAGCACTGATGAGACCAGGATGTATGTCGACGAGACCGCTCAAAAGCTCCGCGCCCAAGGCATTCATATTTCGGTGATCAGGAGGAAAGACCGGATCGGTTATAAGGCGGGCGCTCTGCAATACGGCTTGAATTATACCAATGCCGAATTCGTCGCGATCTTCGACGCCGATTTCGTTCCTCCGCGTGATTTTCTCAAGAAGTCGATTTGCTTTTTCATTAACAGGCCGAAATTAGGACTGGTGCAGGGTCGATGGGGACATTTGAACAGTAAATCGTCGCTTGTTACCCGCGGTCAAGCAATGGGGATCGACGGGCATTTCATGGTCGAACAAGCGGCCAGGAGCTGGAACGGCCTGTTCATGAATTTCAACGGCACTGCCGGAATTTTCAGAAAAGAAGCCATAGTATCCTGCGGTGGATGGCAACATGACACTCTTACCGAAGACATGGATTTATCATATAGAATGCAGCTTAAGGACTGGGAAGCCGAATATGTTCCTGAACTGGAGGTGCCCGCGGAACTTCCGGAAGATATTAATGCCTATAAAAATCAACAATTCAGGTGGGCAAAAGGATCTATTCAGACCGCAATTAAAATCATACCGCTGTTACGCAAAAAAAAGCTCCCCTTTTTCACTTTTTTTCAGGCCGTTATGCATTTGACTCATTATACCGTTCATCCGCTTATGGTCCTGCTCGCCATTTTAACGATGCCGGTTTTATTTTTTGTCAAGGTGTCCATGCATCCGGTAATGTTTGGCTTAGTACTTTTTGCGATGTTGCTTGCAACAAGCGGTCCATCATCAATGTATATGATTTCGCAGCATTTTCTGGGTAATAAAATACGGCGCAAAATGTTACTTATTCCCGCCATGATGCTCATAGGAACCGGGCTTGCGGTTAACAATGCCAAGGCCGTGATGGAAGCCTTCCTGCACAAAGACTCGCCTTTTTTACGTACTCCTAAAAAAGGACAAAACAGCAAATCCACATATCGGCCCCTCAAAGACATTACCTGGATCATCGAAATCTGCCTCGGCTGCTACTGTCTGGTGGGCGTGTATTTGTTTTTTGGCTTTTCAAACGCCATCGTCAGCCCCTTTCTGGCGCTTTACGCGTCGGGATTCCTTTTTATCGGGATACTTTCAATTGTCCACTACAAGAAGCCCGAGTTTATATCCATGAAAATAAGGATACCCTGGTTGGCGCGCCAAACGACTCCCGCGCTTAATTCATAACACATCTCTAAATTACAATGGACAAACACAAACGGACCTATGCGATTGTGGGGACCGGCGCGGTGGGTGGATTTTTTGGGGCAAAACTCAACCGGGCCGGGTTTGATGTTCATTTTCTGCTCCATAATGACTATGACCACGTTCGCATCCACGGACTGACAATTGACTCGAAAGCCGGCGACTTTGTTCTTCCACATGTCAAGGCATATCGTTCCGTGCGCGACATGCCCGCCTGCGACGTGGCAATCGTTGCTCTTAAAACCACCAGCAATTCCGTTCTTCCCGATATCCTGCCGCCAATTCTCAAACATGACGGCGTTACGCTTGTACTGCAAAACGGACTCGGCAATGAAGATGAAGTTTCAAAGATCGTGGGGGGTAATAAGGTCATGGCCGGGCTGTGTTATATATGTTCGAACAAAGTCGGACCCGGGCATATACGGCACTGGGACCTGGGAAATATTACCCTTGCCGAATATACTGTTGACGGTTCGGCGGCGGGGACCACGCCGAGAATGAAGGCGCTGGCCGAAGATTTCCAGTACGCTGAAATCGGCATTAAGCTTGCAAACGATTTGCTTCTTGCCCGATGGAAAAAATTGGTTTGGAACGTTCCCTATAACGGACTTTCGGTTGTCTTGAACACCATGACCGACCGCCTCATGAAAAATCCTTCGAGCCGCCGCTTGGTCACCGATATCATGCGCGAAGTGGTCACGGGCGCGGCTTCATGCGGCCATCCGATCGCGGAATCTTTTGTCCGGGAAATGCTTGACTATACGGATTCCATGGTCCCCTATAAAACAAGCATGAAAATTGATTTCGATGAAAAAAGGCGGATGGAAGTGGAGTACATTTTTGGCAACCCTCTGCGCGCCATACGCAAAGCTGGCGGGTCGTCTCCTTTAATCGAAATGCTCTATCATGAGCTTAAATTTCTGGACGACGAATCCCAAAGTTTGCGCTAACTCTGAAGGTTCGCTAACGCGGCTATTCCTGGAGGCATGCAAGCAGATTGAGTCGTGGTGCTTCGGGGTTAGCAAACGACTGTATGATTCCCCTTCCGTAGAGATGGAAGATGCCTCGCAGCTTGCTGCGGGGTTCTTCACTTAAAAAATGCACATTAATTTATGAAGTGAATTATTTTTACAATAAAGGACATTAACGTTAATGTTGTCTGCATGTATTATTTTATGCCTTACCATGGAAAATGACAGGAACCGACTAAACCGCTTGGGTATTTTTTTACCGGAGGTTTCACATTAAAACGATTAAGCGTTATTCACAAATCTTTTTTTTCCTGCTTTTTGTCGCGTCATTTTTTATTGCGATCAGTTTCCCCTTTGCTTATGCTCTTGACAGCAGATGGTTTGTGCGGGCAAACCCGCTCGTGGGGTTTCTTTCGTTTATCGCATCGCGGAAAATCATGGTCGACTTTGCGCTGGCCACCCTTTTCACGACTGTTGCCACAATTTTATTCGGCAGGATATTTTGCGGATTTTTCTGTCCTTTAGGCGCGGCGATTGATTTTGTCGATCATTATATTTTTAAAATGATCAAGCAGCCCCAAAAACGTCCTCCGCACAATATGCAAAGGCTTAAATATTTTTTTCTTATTGCAATTATTCTTATTTCCCTTTTCGGTGTCCTTTTCCCGGTTTTTACCGACCCGCTGTCGCTTATTACGCGTATTTTTACGGTCTTCGTGTATCCTTTACCTTCACTATTGGAAGAAACACTCAAACCGCTCGGCGGCCTGATCGGTTTGGGCGACACTCAGTTATCCATTCCTTTGTTCTACGGATCAACAGGCATCGGCATTCTCTTCCTATTGATTTTTGCGGGTGGCTATTGGGACCGCAGATTCTGGTGCCAATACATCTGCCCCAGCGGCGCATTTTTCGGGTTGTTGAGCAGATACGCCCTGTTTCGCCGGACAACCCACGCGACTAAATGCGGAGGATGCTCGGCATGCATAAAAAAATGCCCGACAAGGGCCATTAGCCATGAAGACCATCGAAAAACCTCCGTCGCGGAATGCATTCTGTGCGGCGAATGCGTGGGTATAAAAAAGGACTGCAGCCTGTTTACAATGAAAAGATCCGCCGATTTTGTCGGAAAAACCGTTGGCGCGGATATCGGACGGCGCCAGACCATTTTCGGGATTGCCGCCGGGGTTCTTATGCTTCCGGTGCTTAAGGCAAACGCCTTCGGTAAGCGTGACAACACGGGAAGACTTATTCGTCCGCCGGGCGCGGTGCCAGAAAGCCTGTTCAATGCGCGGTGCCTTGCGTGCGGTCAATGCATGAAAGTCTGTCCGACCAATGCCATCCAACCATGCACCCTGGACGACGGCTTGCAGCGGTTGTCAACGCCAAAAATAGTGCCCCGCATCGGCGCGTGCGAGGAAAAATGCCATGCGTGCGGAAACGTGTGCCCGACGGGCGCATTGCGGAAACTGCCCTATGACGAAAAACGCTTTGCAAAAATCGGCACCGCGGTGATCGACAAGAACCGCTGCCTGGCCTGGGAACAAAACAAGGAATGCCTCGTGTGCGACGAGGTTTGTCCGTACCATGCAATCGATCCGAAATTGCTTCAGACGTCCCGGGGAATGTTCAAGGTCCCGGTCGTTGACGCGGATCTGTGTATGGGATGCGGAATGTGCGAGCAACGGTGCCCGATTTTTGACACCGCCGCGATAGTAGTTTATAAGTTCGGCGAAAACCGCAGGACGAGCGGCGCATATATGTCCGAAGCCCAAAAGCAAATGGTCACGGAAAAAAGAAAAAGGGCGGATACCATAAACATTGGTTCCGACCTGGACGGGCAAAATTCAGCGGCCCAGTCGACCCCAAAGGACAGCTCCCGTTCGAATGAACAGGGGAGCGCGCCGTCGAGCGGGTTTTCGTTTTAAGGGACGTTATAGACGGTGGAAACGTATCATTTAATAGAAAATCGAAAGCGATATTTTAATTTAATAGAATTACGTAATAAAATATAATAATAACAAGTTATTAATCTTTAAAGAGTAGCTATCTGTATCATCTCATAAATATTTTTCAGCTTTAAATCTAAAATTCATTATATTACATAGTTAAAAGAAAAGGAGAAATTTTATGTCTACCTCTACGAGAAGAGACTTTTTGAAAACCGCGGCCGCGGGGGCGGCGGCGCTTTCCATGCCGGCGCTTGCCGGAAACGCCTTCGCCGAATCGACCTCGAAAAGCGAGGTTTTCGCGGGTAAGGGAAAAGCCTCGGTCATTATCCCCAAATTGCTAGAAAAAATGGGCGGAATATCACGTTTTGTCAAGCCGGGAAGCCGCGTGCTCATCAAACCTAACATGGGGTTTGGAAACCCGCCCGAATGGGCCACAACGACCTCCCCGGAGGCGGTGTATACCGTTGCAAAGCTTTGCCTTGACGCGGGCGCGAAACGGGTAGTCATCTGCGACAACACCCTGCGCGACCCGGAAATCTGTAAGCAAAAAACAGGCATCGCCAACGCTTTAAAGGGCCTGAAGGGCTCGGTCATTTTCACGCCCACCGAACAGCAACCTAATTTCTTCGAGGAAATGACCAACTCCAAGGCCACCCAGCTGACGAAAACCGAGGTGGTCAAGGAGCTTGGCCGCAGCGACGCCGTCATTTTGCTGCCGATTGCCAAGTCGCACGCCGCCGGCGGCGTTTCATTCGGCATCAAGGGCCTCATGGGCCTTGTGAGGGACCGAGGGGCCATGCACCGTGAAATGGACCTGCACATCGCGATCGCGGAACAGCTTTATTATATCAAACCCACGTTCACCATCATCGACGCAAGCCGCGCGCTCCTGGACAACGGCCCCGCAGGCCCGGGAAACGTGCTTGAGCTGAACACTTTTGTCGCAAGCGTTGACCCTGTTGCCGCCGACAGCTATGGCGTAACGCTTGCGTCGTGGTATGGAAGAAAGTGCGAAGGAAAAAACATCAAGCACCTTCAATACGCGGCAAAATTCGGCTTTGGAAACGTCGAGTCAAGCCGGATATCGGTGACTATGGTGTAATTAATATGTAGAGAAACGGCCCGGTGTGTCCATCGCATTTGTAGCAGAGGGTTTGTAGACGCACAGATCTGTTTACTATATTAAGAGTAATGATTATCGGGGGCGGAAAAACAATCCCCCCCTTTCAGTTCACTCAAAAATTGAGACGGGGTGATAATGCGCTTAAATACTGTGTCTGACAAGATAGTTATTTTGATTTTTCTTTTCATTCTTCCTTTTTCCCTCATGGCATTTTCAGCCTCGCCGTTGCAGTATAAATCCTTTGTCAAAGATTCCTCGCTCTGGATAAGCGATCCTTCGGGCATCCTTGAGTATCGCAATGATACACGGTCCGTCAGAAAAATCATACTATCGGACACGGTCGACAACGACAGTATCATGGACATAGCGCAGAATGGACTTGTGCTGTCGGTGCTTGCGCAAAGCGGCGTGTATCAGATCGACCTGACGACGACGACCGTTGAAAGACTTCCCGGAAATAGAAACGGGGGCCTTGATAAAAACGGCAAATTAACGGTTGACGACGATTATGTATGGGTCGCGCTCAAAGACACGCTCTGGCGCTTCGACAAGCTTGGCCGGGAATGGTTTCCCTATCCCATCGCCGGTCAGGGCAATGACTTCAGGGAAATCTATAGCAATAGCGCCGACATTTATTGCGTGCTTCCGAATTCGGTTAAAATATTCTCGACAAAAGACGAAAAATGGCTGGAGTTCCCCAATAAAAAAAGCGTCACCATTTCCGCGGACGCCCGCTTTTTTCTTGACAAAAGCACTCTTGTTTTCGTGGACGGCCAGAAGATCTTTCGCTACATCATCGCTTCCCAATCGTGGGACGTTGTCGACGCCCGGACTCGCGTTGTCGACGTGCTCACCCAAGACACGGCGCTTTACTATTTGACCGGAAAAGACGCGTTCAAATATTCAACGGTCGCGGGGGTAATTCAGCCCTTGAACATACCAGGAATCAGCCAGGCGCCCTGCTTTACCCGTTTGGCCGACTCCCTCGTTTTCGCGACACATAACGGTTTCACGACATTTGATTTGAATGGAAAAACTACCAACACCATTTTTCTTCCCCAGAACATTTCGGACCCTAATATTTGTAAACTTTTCCTATTCAGCGGGACGCTCGTTGCATTGTATCCAAAAGATATTTCCGCGTATAATTCCTCAACGCAATTATGGGAAAATGTCGGCCTGGGCACAGTCGCGGGAAAAAGAAGAATCGTTTCGTGGGACGAGAATGGTCTTCGCGTGAAGTATGCCAAGGGATATGAATCGCAATTAAAGGGCAGTATCGGCGAAAACCTT
This sequence comes from Chitinivibrionales bacterium, assembly GCA_049684795.1. Taxonomy (GTDB): domain Bacteria; phylum Fibrobacterota; class Chitinivibrionia; order Chitinivibrionales; family FEN-1185; genus JBAVGL01. Next base: position 12,985 of record JBAVGL010000302.1, read on the forward strand.
ATCGTCGACTCGGTTACCTACAGCCCGATGCATGATTCTATAGGCTATGATGTCGGAACCGGAAACCCTATCGACACGACAAAAAACATCCCGGCATCGGCGAAAACTTCCTATCAATTTCCCTATTCGAACCATTTTCCATTCACCGAAACCGATCTCACGCTCCATAATACGTTTCCCGAAGGCCGCTATCTGGACTTTTTTCTCGATAATTCCGTTGTCAAGCAAGTCCCGACCAAAGGGGTTTTTTACCGCGGAACATCGTCCGATAACGTAGAGGAAGCGCGCATCGGAACAAACACCTTCAGCGTGGCCCAATCCCAAACGCTCCCGACGACGCAATTCGAGGGCGCAAGCGTGGTTTTGCAAAGCCAGCAATCGCTGTCCACGCGCGACCGTAAGATCGTAAAAGTCCAGGCGGGTACCGGGCTCATTACCGCAAAAACACAGTATAAAGTCATTGACTATTCGGAATCAGGTGTTTATAAAATCAAATTTACCGACCAAAACGTCAATGATCCAAACGCGCCCATAGATTTTATCGTGCCGGGATCGTTCAAGGTTTTCATCGACGGGGACCAAATCGACTCCACGAACTACACATTCACCCCGCCTCCGGCCGGAACGCTTATCTTCAGCCCCAACGTGATCATAGACCATTCCTCGCTCATAACAATATCTTATCAACTTGAGAAAGTTCATCCTCCCATTATGAACATCGAATGGCTGCCCCCTGTCAATGTGGGCGAGATGACCTACGGGTCCGTGTCGGTGTCGCCCACGGATTGGATATCGCCGCAGATAGGCGTTTACCATCTTGAAACCGACAAAGTCCATGAGCTTGTCAATACAGCAATTCCTCTTGAATTCCGTACCGAATCCATGCTGCGGTTTTTAAAAATAAATCCGGAAATAACCCTTGACGGGACGAACGGCAAAAAAGCGATGGGGCTTGCGGTCCAGAGCAGGATCGGCAATAAAATGAGCATTATCTTCAATGATCTGGTCACTGACAGCGGTTTTAAAACCACCGACGATCTATCAAGAGGATACGGCGACCCCAGCCATCTCGCCAACGCGACAGTTTCCTATGATGTTACCAAGGAAATTCCCCTCAGTTATTATCAAATGGACAACAGTTCGCAACGCGGCATTGAACGCCGGTACCAGTTAACAGCAGGGTCACATTTTTTGGGTTATCCGTTTCTTGATGTTTCCCTTTCAAGAAATATAGTCAATGGCGATATTCATGATACGCTGCAAGCTGTTCATACCGTGCAACTCCCTCCGGGCACAATACCACCTGATAGCAGCTTTCCGGTTGACTCCATTCGCCCAAGACTTGACCGGAATAAAGACAAGCTTTTGTTCCGGCTGTATGAAACGTCGTCTCCTTTCGTGGAATCCCTTCTTCATATCAACCGGCTTAACTATGATGTTTCGTATCTGTTATTTAATTCCCTTAAAGAGCATGTCGATTCAACTACCACAGGTGACAGCGGCGCCATCGTTCCGTCAAAAATGTCCACTATCCAGGGGTCAGGGTCGGCTTTTTATGGGAACGTAACCATAAGCCCTACCAAACGGATTTCTTTATCCGAAGTTGGGCTTTTTGTCGCGGACGCGCCTGGAGAAATCTACCGTAACGAATGGGGCCCTACGCTCATGCTCCAAACCAATGACGCGCCTCCCGGTTTCGACATTACCGCTCGAAATGAATTGACTTTTAAGAGTTTTGCCGATTCAAACGCGAGTTTCTGCACGATATTGCGCCTTGTGACTATAACGCTGAAACCCGGAACCTGGTTCTCTTTTATGGCCTGGATACAACCGTTTTATTGGATACAGGACCAATTGACCTGCAATTTTGACACCTCAAACCCGGGATTATCGCATTTATATTTTGACGACAGGAGCGTTGCTACAAAAAGCCTTACCCATACGGTTGGTGCCAATATTTTTCCAACCAACGATATTGTGTTCAGCAATAAAAATCAGTGGACAACTTCCACTTTAAAAATTGATACGGTGTTAGGCTACTCGCCTAATACGTATGATACAATAGAAACACATAATTCCACGATGTTTTATACATTCAACGACATTAAATGGCATTTTGGCGATAAACGCATGGTGCAAGCGCGGTGGGAATGGAACCATGACAGATCCTCGACTGATTCCATCTATAAATACGATTGGCACCGGGGATTCGTGCAATATACCAATACCTGGCTGCCCTGGCTTCAGACAATAACCGGCGTCACTTCCAGCTTTGTTTCCAATTCCATGGACACATCCGCAGTCACGCAAACCGGACCCATAATGACTATTTCCATCAGCAATCAAAATATGGGGAACATTAAATCGTTTATGAACAGCCATACCGTGAATGTCACATGGAAAAATGAACAGGGCAGGACCCAGTCTTCTCCGGACATTACCTATTCAATGTACTTGAAAATGGTCCTGGCGCCGAATATTTCCCTAGATATGTACAATAATTTTTCCCTGCTGAATTCGGCATTTACAAAGTATAATGGAAACTTGTCCATAAAAATGATTTTTTAAATGAGGAGGATATACCTATGCTAAAAGTAACCGGTAAATTTTTATTGTGTTCGTTCTTGTTATCTTTCTGTCTCTGCAAAACCATTTGGATTAACACCAGTAAGGACAATGATTTAAGCGGAGCGAATTCAGTCGCTCAATTGCAGATCATGCCGGCGGATGTTTCCGGCTGGCAACAGTCCGGGGGTGCATCGGGTTGGACCATACTTTCCGCGAGCAATCTGCATACAATACTTGATGGTGGTGACATGCCATATCTTCAGAACCATCTGATTGAGGCTGGAATTCAATATTTGCAGGGGCCCAGTGGAAAATCTTTACAAGTGTATTGCATGGATTTTGGGACCGAAACAAACAGCCGTCAAATGGTTGAGGACCAAAAAATACAAATTACTACACTTTTGATTATTCCAAATTACCCTGATTCGGTTGCCATTGCCTCCGCGACGCTTGGAGGCGTTAATGCATACGCATATTTCAATAAATTCTACATAGAACTTCAATTAACGGGATTTCAAGACCAAGGAGAAGCCCTGCGAACGGCAAGTTTGTTCATGGACCTCTATTCTTCTAAAATTGAATAATGCTTTTCTGGACAAATGAAATAAAAAAAGAGGTGCCGATTGAGCACCCCTTTTTGTTTATGTTCATTTTACCGAAATGGCCTTGGCACCGCACAATTACTCAACTATCATTTTACCCCTATCAACATAATGTCCTGCCGAAACACGCACTTCGTAAATTCCGGTCCCAACCGAATTACCGTGTTCATTTTTTCCGTCCCATGAGATTGATGTTCGGTTTCCTTGTAACTGGGCGGACATTTTCCTGACGCTTCTTCCCCGGATGTCAAAAATCTGAATATCCACATCTCCCGTTGTTTCATTGGGCAAGCCGAACTTGGTGATGGCAGAACCGCTATTTCTGCCGGTTAAACGGATCTCAAGCGCATGAGGCGGCTTTTGGCCGGCGGCCTGGCCGGGAAGTACGCTAGTGCCGGGAGTAAGAGCGACCCAAGTAAGCGCCGCATCGGTTGTCGTGTAACCGAAATTGGTCAGAAAACGATTGATTTGGGTCCAATCCATTTGCGCTGCATTTACGATGTTGCTGGGCTTACGGATATTCAGGCACGTCAGGTAGTCGACGGCGCCTGCAAAGGTGCCCATAACGAGCCGAGCCGGTACAGAGTTCGGCTGGTTGCTTGGGCTCATTGTATTATCCGCCCAGAGCGAATCGACGATGCAAAGCTGCTGCCGTGGCGGCGTTCCGCCGATGATTGCATCGCTCATACTGTAGTAACAAGCCGCATCGCCTGTTGTTGGTGTCGAAGTACTGTGATGAGGAGAAAAGGTCCCGAAGTGGTTCTTTAAGCAGAGCGTGCATCCCCCCGTATTCCCATCACCACCGCTCGTCATATGGCCCTTGTTTACCCCAATATTGACGAGGATATCAATGGTCCCGTTGGCAATGTTCGTAACGCAACTTACATTGCCAAGGTTTGGAACTGGCGCGGAGGTTGTTCCGCCCAGCGAAGTGGTTTGCACTCCGGGAAACTTGGTCGTGTCTGTGGCGCTGAAATAATTGGAGTATGCGCCGATGCCTGTGTTGCAGGTAGTGTCAAAAATTGAGATGTTTGCAGCCGGAACGCCGAAGCCAGTGAGGACTTGGCAGATTTTTCCGACGACCGCAACGCGCGGAAAGTTGACGGAACTACAGGTGTTGAGCTTGATCGCCACCTTAACTTGAGCCCATGTTTTAGCCGTGGGCTTTTGGAATATGGCGTTCCAGGCCGCATCCGCCGTCGTTTTCTGCTCCAAAGACATGGCCATCTGGTCCATGTCATTGGATATTACTGTCTTGTCGGTGGCTGCAACATAGGAAGCAAGGCTGAAGCTGGTCAAATTTGCATTCGTGATCATTTTTGGATCGTACATGCAAACGACCCGAAGGTTGCTTATGTTCGGATTAATCGCCATGCCGGTTGTCCATGCACCCATCGCCTTTGCCGGTTTGAGAAGCGACATTCCGGCCGTTAGACCGGCTGCTCCGACTGCGGTTTTTTTTAGAAAATCGCGTCGTCCTAAATTAGGTTTCTTTTCCATTCGAACCCTCCTTTGGTTAACTACCTAACCAAGCATTGTTTAAAGTTTAGAAT
>JBAVGL010000303.1:0-9245 GCA_049684795.1 Chitinivibrionales bacterium
TATTGAATACTCAGAAAACCTCACCCCTGTGTCCCCTCTCCTTAGCAAGGAGAGGGGAAGACGCAAAGCGGCAGGGGTGAGGTGGTTTAGCTTGAGTTAAGTAAATGAAATTATTTATTAAAAATAGCTTAAGAATGGGGGGATTATGAGGCCAATTTACCTTTTATACGGGAACCTGTCCCACGCCTCATCAACAAAGGCCTTGAACTCGTACTCGAAGCGTGAACGGGGAAAACGTTTGGCCTGGTCGCGGATTATTTGAGGATCGAAAGAATCTTCCCTTGCTAAAAACCGGTTTATGGAGTCGATGATGCTGGCGGCGTCCTGTTTATAAAAAAATATCCCTGTTACATCCTGCTCAACGGTTTCCAATGCTCCGCCCCGGCCATAGGCGATCACCGGTATTCCGCAGGCCTGCGCCTCGACATTGACAATGCCGAAATCTTCTTCCGCGGAGAAAATAAACGCGCGGGCTTTTTTGAGGTGCTCGTCCATATCGCCGGGCGGTAATTGGCCCAAAAATGTAATATTTTTGCACGACATTTTTTCAAGACTTTTTCGGGAAGGCCCGTCGCCTATTATCAGCAGCGGCAGGTTCAGCCGGTTAAACGCTTGTATTATCAGATCGATGCGTTTATAAGGCACTAGCCGCGAAATGGTTATGAAATAATTGTCGCGTTTGGCGCTTATCGAAAACCTGTCGACGTCCACGGGAGGATAAATTACCCTGGCTGTTCGGTTATAGCATTTCTGGATCCGGTGCGCGATGTAATAGGAATTGGCCACGAATTCGTTAACGCGCATGGAAGAAAGCGCGTCCCACATCCGGATATAATGGAAAATGCCGCGCACGAGAAAGCTTTTCAACCCTTGGGAAAGACCAGATGCCTCCATATATTCAAATGTCAAGTCCCAGATATACCGCATGGGCGAGTGGCAATAGCATATGTGGAGCTGGTCCGACGAATTGAGGACGCCTTTGGCAACGGCATAGGAAGACGAAATGATAATATCGTGTTCCCGCAGATCAAATTGCTCGATAGCCATCGGAAAAAGGGGCAGATACACCCGGTGATGCTTTGATGCCAGCGGCAAATGCTGAAGCACAGACGTTTTGATTGCAAGGTTTTCCCATTGCGATCCCGCCACGCCCTTCGGGTCATGAAAGAGCGTGTAGATCGTGCCCGGATACAGGCTGTAAATGGACTGTAAAACGCTCTCGGCGCCGGCAAGCGTCACGAGCCACTCATGGATGATTGCTGGGTTCATACGTATACAATTCAGTATACCGTATTCGTGTTTGCGAAGGGAATATTATTTATTGGAAATATTTTTTTGCCAGGCGACGACGTCCGCGTATTTCAGCGGGCCGCCGAAAACATCAAGCGCGCTGCCCACGGTCGCGTCGACCCTGCCTTTTCCTGTTTTGTAAACATCTTCAAGGTCGGCAACCGACCTGATGCCTCCTGCATAGGTGACTGGAAGCGGTGAAACCTTCGCCAGAAGCCCGACGAGTTGTTCATCGATGCCCTGTTGCTTTCCCTCTATGTCAACCGCATGGACAAGAAATTCATCACAGTGTTGCCCTATTTGTTCAAGCGTCGCGCGTTCGATGGCCGTTGAGGTGACTTTTTGCCATCTGTCGGTTGCGATAAAATACCGGTCATTTATTTTCTTGCAGCTCAGGTCCAATACCAGCCGCTGTCTGCCAACTGATTTTTCCATGGCTTCAAGATTATGCCAGTTAATGATCCCGTTTTTAAACACAAACGAGGTGATGATTACGTGGGATGCGCCTGCATTTAAAAACGCGTGGGCATTGTCGGGATTTATCCCGCCTCCGATGTGCAGACCTTCGGGAAATGCCGAAAGGGCGGCAATGGCGGCCTTTTCATTTCCCGGGCCGAGCATGATGACATGCCCGCCGGTGAGGCCATCGGCTTTATACATCCGCGCAAAATACGCTGGAGAAAGATCAGTTTCGAAATTAGTGATCAGACCGACAGTGCCGCTATCGGAAAGCGAGCTGCCGACGATTTGTTTGACTTTCCCATTGTGAAGATCGATGCATGGCCGGAAATTCATGACAATTCACATTCCACTTTTCAAAATTGTGCGCATGTGATATAATTAGGTTCTGTAGGCGAATTATATACGCGTTTAGCGCAGATAATTACCCGTACAGAACCTTATCTGCCTGAGGCAGGTTATGCTATTATGAACATGTATTTTTAAATATACCCTTTTGTTGCATCGAGCACTATGAAGAAAATATTTTGACATATAAAACCCATCTTACTTAAAAATAAAAAGGAGTCCTTATGCGTATGCAACGCCTTATTGCCGTGTGTATTGCCGGCCTTTTTTGCTTTTCAGGATGTTCCCAGGAAAAACAGCTCGGCGTTGAAAAGGCCGAATCATTCCCTAACGGCGCCAAGAAGAAAGAGAATTACTTCTATAAGGTCGGCATGAAGAAGGACATTGTCCGCACCGTTTATTATTTCCAGAATGGCGCCGTGCAATCCAACGCGTATTTCAAGGCGGGAAAGCCCGACAGCCTCGCAACGATATATTATCAAAGCGGCAAAAAATATAAGGAAGCCAAATATAGCAATGGCGCAAAAAACGGCAAGGAAATGTCCTGGTATGAAAACGGCCAGGTCAAATCCGAAGCCGATTATGTCGGTGGCTCTCCGGAAGGCATTGCAACCACATACTTTGAAAACGGCGCAAAACAATCCGAGTCGGTTTTTAAAGAAGGGAAAAAAGACGGTATTCAAACGACGTGGTTTCCAAATGGAAATAAAAGACATGTCGTTAATTACACCGCGGATTCCCACAATGGCCTGGAGCAGGAATTTTTTGAAAACGGAAGGCTTAAACTTGAACAAAACTGGGCAAGCGATATACTCAGCGGTCATTATGTTTCATACTATGATAACGGAAAAAAAGAAGTCGAGCAGACGTACAAAAACGGATCGGTAGACGGAACCAAGATCCAATGGGATGAAAAAGGCAAAAAGACCGCAGAAGCAACCTTTAAAAACGGTGAGATGATCGAAGGGAAATCATTTTAGTCTCTCGTAGCTTTTTGAACGACAATTTTTTGCCGTTCGGAAAGCTTAGAGAGACTTACCTGCTGCCTGCGGCAGGCAGCAGGTAGTATTTTCCTTGCTATATGGATAATTCTACCGATTCATTCGATGTGCACAGGCTTGATCCTTTGCGGGCCGCGGAAGGTCTTGGACTTCCCGTGCACAATGAAAGGGAAAAAAAGCATGAGCACCAGCAGCCCCGGGAAAGAAAAGGCGCCAAAGATTATTTCCACGCCCTGAAGACGGCGGCGGAGACTTCAAACGCTTTCCTTACGAAAAAGGGGCTGCCATACAGGTTCCATGTGTACATGGAAAATGAAGAAGTCTTCATCGACCTCGTGGCGCTTGATAAACAAGGCAACATAATCGGGGAAAAACGGAAAAACATCAGTCACGAGGATTTTCAACGATCAATCGAGGACGTGTCTCAGATAGAAGGTCTGCTTTTTGACCACATGGCTTAGATACTCTTATCAGAATTATTTACGCCTGCCTGCGCTATCGCTTCGGTAGGCAGGCGCTTCGCGTGGATAATTCGGATTAGAGTATCTTACCTGCCAAAGGCAGGTAGCGTGTCTATGAGGCGGTTATGTAATCCCCGCCATATTTTGCTCCACCAGTTTGACGATCGTTTCCCTCACCATGCCGGATAAATGGCCTTTGTCAAGATCGGCGCCGGGGACAATTGGAAGCGGGTCGCCGATGATGAGTTTGACAACGCCGGGAATGATTTTCAAGGACGATTTGGGCTGCACCTCACGAGTCCCGCAGATGGCAACGGGCACCACGGGCACGCCAGCTTCCAGGGCCAGGACGAAACTTGCGCGTTTGAATTCCCCGACCTTCCCGCTCATGCTTCGCGTGCCTTCGGGGAAAAGGACCAAGGAAATTTTGTTCCGTTTAAGCATCGACACCGCGCGGGTTATGGATTTCCTGGCCTTTCGCGCGTTCTTCCGGTCGATCCAGATGTGCCCGATGGCGGCCATTCCCCAACCCAAAAATGGAATGACGAAAAGCTCCTTTTTAGCCACAAAACTCAGATTCGCAAAAAGACCCGCGTACATCACCGGTATATCAAAATAGCTCTGATGATTGGCTACAAACACATAGCGCTGGTCTTTCTTTATTTTTTCAAGGCCTTCGACCTTTACTTTAACGTCGCACATGAAAAGCAATTGCAGGCTCCACAAACGGGCGCAGCTCCGCGCTGCCCTGATTGAAAAAGGGCGCATCAAAATGGAACCGAGCCCAAAGACGACCGTGCTTGCCAGCACCCAAAACGCAACGACGCAACTGCGCAGAAATATGCCGGCAGTATTCATGCGGCGGATTTGCTGAGCCACACGTTTTCCTTTCCAACCTTGTCGCGGAGCAGCTCAAGGGCGTCTTTGTCGTGCTGTACCGTTATCTTCCTTGACCTTATGCGATATTCGTTGTTTTCTTCGGTATGAACATGAATAATGAGCGAGCTGGCGCCCTGAACCTTTTGGCATGTGTCAAAGACTTCCTTGATATAAGCTTCCTCCAGCCCATGCGTTTTCACGCGCACATGGACGCTTTTAGTAAGCTTTTCGCGGCTCTCCGAAAGCGCGATGGCCTTGTCAACTTTTAGTTTCGGTTTCTTTTCTCCTTCCCGTATCGACACCTGGCCATGCACCAGCACCATGGCGTCGACCGCCAGGATATGCTTGAATTTTTCATAAGCGTCCCCGAACACCAGAAGCTCCATGGAGCCGTCGAAATCCTCAATCATTAGAAATGCCATCGGCCTGCCATCGCGCTGGACATGCGTTTTAAGACCGGTAATCAATCCACCCACCGTAAGCTGCGCCCCCTCCTTGAGGTTTTCCAGCGCGTCCGCGCGAAGCGGACAATCGGAAAACCCCCTGATTTCATCCTGGAACCGCATGAGGGGGTGTCCGCTGACGTAAAAATTGAGCACTTCCTTTTCCCTGGCGAGCAATTCATTGTAAGCCCACGGCGATACGTCCGTGAGCTGAGGTTCAGGAAGGGCCGCAGTCGCGGTCGCGGATCCGCCCAGGTCAAAAAGGCTTGTCTGGCCCGACAATCGGTCCTTCTGGGCGCTATTGCCGTAATCGATCGCCTTGTCAATGGACGCGAAAAGCGAAGCGCGCGTGCCCTTGAGGCTGTCCAGCGCGCCGGCATAAACCAGGGATTCCAGGCATTTTTTATTGACATACCGTAAATCAACGGACGCGCACAGGTCAAAGAGACTCTCGAACCTGCCTTTCTTTGTACGCGCCTCAAGCAAGGATTCCGCCGCCTTACCGACGTTTTTTATGGTGCCCAGGCCCAGCCGTATTGCGCCGTTGTCAATGCAACAATTTTCCTCGCTGGCATTGACGTCGGGCGGCAGAATACGGATTCCCATGCGCTCGGCCTCGTTCTTGATAACCAGCAGTTCGTCCTGGTCATCAAGCACCGAGGAAAGGTTGGCGGTCAGGAATTCAACCGGATAGTGCGCCTTGAGATAGGCGCACTGATACGCCACGTGCGCATAGACCGTGGAATGAGCCTTGTTGAAGCCATATTCGGCGAATTTGGCCATGCCGTCAAAAACGTCCTGTGCAACTTTTTTGTCAACCTTATGTTTTTCCGCGCCTTCCATGAACTTGATCCGCATGTTTTCCATTTTTGCGGAGTCTTTTTTTCCCATGGCTTTGCGCAGAATGTCGGCCTGGCCCAGGGTAAAACCGCCCATTTCCTGCGCGATACGCATCACTTGCTCCTGATAGGTAATGACACCATAGGTGATCCTGAGAATGTTCTCGAGCATGGGGTGCTTGTATTCGACTTTTTCCCTGCCATGCTTGCGGTGTATATACACCGGGATATTGTCCATGGGCCCCGGCCGGTAGAGCGCGTTCATGGCAATAAGATCGTCGATGCCCTCGGGTTTGAGCTTTCGTAAATTGTCCTGCATGCCCTGCGATTCAAACTGGAACACGCCCACCGTCTCGCCCCTGCCCAAAAGCGCGCAGGTTTCTTTATCTCCGTCGGGAAGGCGCCAGAGGTCTATACTTTCGCCATGGTTGTTCTTGATGAGGCGAAGGCTCTCCTGCAAAATGGTCAGTGTTATCAGGCCCAGAAAGTCCATTTTAATGAGCCCGACTTCCTCAACATATTTCATATCGTACTGCGTCATGACAATATCAGAATCAGGCTGTTTGAAAAGCGGCGACCAGTTGACCACGCTGCCGGGGGCAATGATAACGCCGCCCGCATGCATACCCGCCTGTCGAACAAGGCCTTCCAGCACTTTTGCGTGCTTGAAGAGCTCACCATAACGCGGATTGCTTTTAATCGCCTGCGACAATTCGCCGTTGCCGGTTATTGAGCTTTCGATGTCTTTATCGACCATGCCCGCGAGTTTTGACGCCTCCGCAACCGGGATTCCCATGACCCGTGCAACGTCCCTGACCACCATCTTGGCCTTCATGCGTCCGAAATTGATGATTTGAGACACCGACTCCCTGCCGTATTTTTCGATCACGTAGTTAATGATCTTATAGCGGGTCTTGTCGGCAAAGTCTATGTCCGCGTCGGGCATGGATACCCGTTCGGGGTTTAAAAACCTTTCGAAAAGCAGATCGAACCTGATCGGATCAACGCTGGTGATTCCCGTTGCGTAAGCAACAAGGCTCCCCGCCGCCGAACCCCGGCAACCCGTCATGACGTCCCGTTCCGCGGCGGCCCTTACAAAATCGCTCACGACAAGGAAATATCCTTCAAATCCCATTTTACAAATGATGTCGAGTTCGTATTGGAGCCGCTCTTCCATTCCGGGGGTTACGTGGCTGAATTTTTCTTTAAGCCCTTTTTTCGCCAGGTGGCGCAGATACTCGGCCTCTGAAGAAAAACCATCGGGATAACCGGGTTTGGGCAACTGTGGTTTTGCCTTGATTTCCACGTTGCATCGTTCGGCTATCGTCAGGGTATTGCCAAGCGCCTCGGGCAAATCGGGAAACAGCATGGCCATTTCCTGGGGGGATTTAAAATAGATTTGATCGGAGCCAAAACGGTATCGATTGGGGTCTTCGATGGTGGTCTGCGTCTGGATGCACAGAAGTATTTCGTGCGAGGAAGCGTCTTCGCGATTCAGGTAATGCGGGTCGTTGGTAACGATGAAAGGTATTCCCATGCTCCTGCCGAGTTTTATCATTTCGTCAAATGCGACGATTTCCCTGTCAATGCCGTGGTTTTGAAGCTCGAAATAAAAATTCCCCTCACCGAAAATCGAAACATATTCCGCGGCAAGCATTTTTGCCTTTTCATGCCTGCCGTCAAGCAGCGCCCGGGGAATCGCCCCGCCGACGCACGCGCTTGTGCCGATGAGCCCCTCCGCATGCTCGCGCAGCACTTCCATGTCGATCCGCGGCTTGTAATAAAATCCCTCAAGGTATCCGATGGTGGACAATTTCAGGAGGTTTTTATATCCTTCGTTGGTGCGCGCAAGTAAAATAAGGTGGCTATAGGTGTCCTCTCCGGCTGATTTTGTTTTATCCAGGCGGGACTGGGGAGCCACATACGCCTCAAAACCGATGATGGGTTTTATCCCGTTTTGCATGCAGGTATTATAGAATTCCACCACACCGAACATCCCGCCATGGTCGGTAATGGCAAGCGCGGGCATGCCGAATTCCTTTGCCTTTGCAACCAGGTCTTTTATTCGTATTGCCCCGTCAAGGAAGCTGTATTCGGTATGATTATGGAGATGCACAAAATTGCTCAATTTAGGCATTGCCGTGTTCCACTCCGATTTTTTCTATCCTGTTGATTAAAAACGATTTTTTCTTCTTAGTCCCGGCCGTTTCGGCCTCCAGCGTGGGTTCAGACCCTTTCTTATAACTTAACGGCCGCACCAGGTATAGGCCTTTCTTAATATACGGGCTTCCCGTATATTCAAACCGCAGATGTTGTCCCATGAGCAAAGCATAATCAATGACATGCATAAGGTCCGTCAGGTCCAGCGCTTTGAGTTTCGAACTGTACTTGCCCTGCGTCAAATTTACTGACGCAGGCTGCTCCTGAGGAGCCGTAAAATTAACAACTGGAAATATCTTTTGCGGACTTCGGACCTCTTCCAAGAAACTCTCAGCTTCAATAGGGTCGTAATCGCCAGTACAAAAAGCAGGCGTCCTCGGATCAAAACCCATGGCTGTAAGTATTTCCTTTACCTGCCGCTCCCGGCCCGAAGCAACCCTGAAAATGGTATGCGCCCGGACAGGTTCAATGCAATTTCTAAGCGGTGGATAGGACATAAGCTGAATCGTGACTTTTTCTTCGGCCGAAACTACAAACGGTCCCAGTTCAAGGGATATCCTGGAAAATTCACGGATCCATTCCTTGACCGTTTCAGCAACGTTTTTCGGGGCCCGCCATTTCACCAGCCAGCCAAGCAACACGTTACCGGCAATTCCCTCGCTCAAGGAATTATTAATAATGTCCCGGCTTATGGTCCCTTTGTATACTCTGTCAAACGAAACCAGACTTCCTAATTTCGAAAACCAGTAGAGGTGTTCCGGTACGATTTCCTGGGGTATCATCGCGGAAAAGTCCGGCATGAGCAGAATATGCGACGCATGGAGGCTTTCAGAAATAGCCTCCCGGCCGGCAATGCTCTGGCCCGATCTCGTAAACACATACAAACCGCCGCTCCGATAAAAATCAACCAGACCGCAATAGGCAAGCATTTTGATCGAGGCGCTTGCATCGATCCATAATTTCTCCCCAAAGCCCTGTGAGGAGAGCCACGGTTTCCCCGGCTTATGAAGCATGTCAAGGAGAAGACTTTTGCGCCATACAAGGGCCGACGCACATGCAAACTCGATAAAGTCGCTATACTGGCTGTGTAATGGTTTGGAAAGCCACGCAAGCATCCGCGCATGCGATACTGCATATCCGTCCCCCTTTGAATGGAGCAACCTCCGACTGACGGCATAGCTCATCGGAAGAAAGGCCGCCGGCTCATTTTGATTCGCTTCATTATAGGGTGGATGGGTACAATGCAAAAGTTTATTGACATATTGAACGGCTGATTTTCCAAAAGCTCCCGTTTTTGTTTTTTTGAGCTTTTCCTGTGAACATAGCGCGACTATAACGGTAACATCATTGAGAAAAAGGCCTATG
>JBAVGL010000304.1:0-2333 GCA_049684795.1 Chitinivibrionales bacterium
CCCATTTGCCGTAATCGTCAAGGTCCACCAGCGTCTGGTTCGCCTGCTGGTTCTGGTAACAGAGCTTGATCCAGTCGGCGGAGCGGTTCGTGTCGCCAACGGTCACCTCGTCGATCAGGCCGTTGAAATACTGTTTGTTGTAGCTGCCGTCGTCGTCCATCAGGCCTATTTTAAAAGGCGCCGTCGTCGTCGCCGAAATAGTTGCTTTCGCGGTCTGGGCTTTTTGCACTCCATTCACGAAAATAGTCATATTCGTGGCGTCCATGACGCCCGCAACATAGTACCATGTCCCAATCGTAGGCACAAAACTGGCGCTCAAGACCGTTTCGTTGGCGCTGGTCCCGTCGGTACTGATATCAAAGGCAAAGCCTGAAGTTGCATTGTTGCTGATGCAATATTCCCGATAATTAACACTTCCCGCAAATTTATATTTTCCCGCGATCCCTTCCACGTTTCCGGTGTTCCCCGAGGCCGCGCCCGAGCGGTTGACCCACGCCGATATCGTGACCTTGTTTTTCGCGTGCATGTTTAAGAGGGTATTGTATCCGTTGTCCGCCACAAGATATGAGGTTGAGCCGATGAGGGAATCGCAGTTGGCTATGGCGCCGGTCTCATTGTATTTAATAGTGCCTTTGGCGGTGTCCATGATCCCGTTTGCGGTGGCGTCGAAAACATTTCCCGAGCCTTCGCCAAGGTGCCATACGCCCTGATACCCGTTCGCGGTATCGAACACCGCGGCCCCGTTGGACCTGCTCGCAACGCCCGGATTTCCCCAATACATGGTTATGTACTGGGTGCCGTTATTGCCCTTTACGGTGTCCACATTCACCCATATCTCGGCAAGCTGGCTGCTCCGGCTCCAGCGCTCGATCTGATACGACAATTGATTTCCCAGGGAACTCGCGAAGCGTATGTCGCCGCCGTTGTCCTGGGCCTGGGAAAACGTAAAGTTTGAGCTTGTCAAGCGTATGAGCGTGGGGAAATTTATCTGATTGGTGGCCACGTTGGCGCCGCTTTGCGAGGTGTTCAAGTTGATTTTCTGGGAATCGGCCCATAATGCGTAATTTTCATTATTGAACACAACGAGCGATTGGCCGGTTTTCTGGTTCTGATAACAGAGCTTGATCCAGTTCGCGGAGCGAATGACCTTGTCAGCGCGCACCTCGTCAAGCGCGCCGAATAAATTATATCCGCCGCCTCCGGCGTTCTTCCCGAACTTGGTTTTTCCCGAACCCGTGGCATAGGAGATGGCGTCGTTATAGGTTCCGCCCGATCCCACGGCCGCCCCATTGACATATAATAATTGTGAAGACCCTGACCAATCGCACGAAAAGGCCACGTATTTCCAACCCTGGTTTAAAAGGATGCCTGAGGAAGACGGGCACGATATCGTGCGCCAGCCGCTGCCGTAATGATATAGACCCTGGAGCGAATCCTTGGTGGCGGTGCCCCTGGTGCGGATTGACGCGCCGTCGGATATGGAGAAAAACTCGGATGCTCCGTTAGCCAGGTCCACCGAATCAACATTCACCCAGGAGGACAATGTAAACTTCGCGGGCTTTCCCATCGTGTCCGGGTTCGTGACCACGATCGAATCGAGGGCGAAATTACGAGCCTCCCCGATTATGCTCGTGGTGTCCGTTGAGTTCCCGTTGGAAGCGTTATGACCGTTGGACGTTGCGTCGGAGAAATTGCCGTTACTTAAATGCCAAACCCCGATAAACTCGTTGGCCGTATCGAACACCGCCGCCCCATTGGACATGCTGTTTACCAAGGGATTTCCCCAGTACATCGTAATGTATTGCGAGCTGTTATTGCCGAAAACCGTGTCGACCCTCACCCAGATCGCCGCGGTCTTGCCGGAAAAGTCCCATTTTTCGATCTGGTAGTACAGGTGCGTGCCGTCGGACTTCGCAAAGCGAATGTCCTGGCCGCTGTCCTGCGCCATGGTAAAATTGAAAACCGTGGTGTCGAGCCGAACGAGCACGGGGAACGAGTCCACGGCGCTGGAAACATTCGCGCCGCTGGACGTGGTATTAAGATAGAGGTTCTGCGAATACGCCCAGTTGGAATAATTTTCCTGGACCGTAACGGTGGTCTGGTTGGGCATTTGCGTTGCGTAACAGAGCTGGATCCAGTCGGCGGAGCGGGCTACATTCGAAACCTCTACTTCATCTATTGTGCCGGAAAAGTAATTTGCGGGAGTAGGATAATCGGCCAGGCCGATCGAAAACGCCACATTGTCCGTGGCTATGGGCCCCGCATGTGAGGTAGTATTTCCTTCCTGCACCCCGTTTAAAAAAAGTTTCATGGTGGAATTGTCAAAAGTAAAT
>JBAVGL010000305.1:0-8691 GCA_049684795.1 Chitinivibrionales bacterium
GTTCTAAAATCATTTCATCATTAGGATCTGATAATTTCGGTCTCCAAAGGTAATGAATTTTCCATTTTTCAGCAACTGTACAAATATAATCAAGGATATCGGAAATATATTGATTCGCCGGCTTTTCAGGCCAAGACATTCTTTTTAAAACCTCCTCATACTCATAAAAAAGAGGCACTGAAATATTAATAATAAAATTTCCTGAGTCAATGAGACTCAAAAGTTTAAATGAAGCCCCTCGTCTTGACCGTAACGTGGAAACGAGAACATTTGTGTCGATTACGACTTTATAAGGCTTCATAATGGTATTATAGGTGATGCCATAAGAAAAAATCAAGAGATAGATTTAAATTCATTACACTTTTAATTTTCGTGCACCTTTTTCTTGAGCCGGGTTGTAATTGCAATGGTTTGCCCCATGCAGAAGTTGCCGCCTATCAATTCACACCTTCATTTATCACATTTTATTCCGGTTTCATGGCATGCTTACCTCACTAAGATTGGCCGTTGCCAAGCCGGTCTTTAAAATGAGACATTTTGTCTTATTTCTGAAAAATATACCTGTAAATCCCTTTTGTTGAAAAGGCCACTAAAATGGATCCAGCGATAAGAATAACCGACAACGCGTTGATGACTGGGGAAACGCCGAACCGGATCATGGAATATATGTGCAAGGGAAGGGTCGACGAGCCCGGGCCGGCCACGAAAAAGGTTATCACGAAATCCTCCAGCGACAGGGTCACCGAAACCAGGAAACCGGCGATGATGCCGGGCATCGACACAGGAACGATCACCTTGAGCAGTGCGTCGATCTCCCCGGCGCCGAGGTCGTAGGCCGCCTCGATGATCGAATGGTCGAATTCGTCAAGCCTCGACGACACGATGAGCAGCACGTAGGGCACGTTAAACGTCACGTGCGCGATAAAAATGGTAAGCAGCCCCAGTTGCAGGCCGATCGCGGCAAAGAAAATAAGTAAAGAAACGCCGATGATGATTTCCGGCAGAATCAGCGGAAGAAACGAAGTGATCTGGACGTACTTTCTAAAACGGAAATTGTACCAGTAAATGCCGATTGCGCCAAGCGTGCCTAATACGGTGGACAGCGTCGATGACGTCAGGGCGATGATGACGCTGTTGCCGAATGCATGCCATAAATCTCGCGAATGCAAAAACAATTCGTAATACCATCGCAGCGAGAACCCTTCCCAACGCATTGTTTTTGAGTTATTGAAAGAATAAATGATCAGCACGATGAGCGGAGCATAGAAAAACACCATGGTAGTGGTAAAAACAAAGAAAGAAAAACGGACTTTTGTCTTAGGCATAAAACCTGCGGCTATCTTTTATCTTCCCTTTTGTCATTCCCGCTTGCGCTCCTGTTAAGCCTGAGAAAAATGAGCACGCCGATTGTGGTAATAACCGTCAGCACCATGGATATCGATGATGAAAGCGGCCAGTTCCTGGTAACGGTAAGTTCCCGCGCGATGATATTTCCGACCATAAAAGAATTTCTGCCGCCCACAAGCTGCGGAACGGCGTATTGTCCGAAAGCGGGGATGAACGTGAATAAGATCGCCGTGGTAATGCCGGGCTTGATATTGGGCAAAAGCACCCGAAAAATCGACTGCGACTTTGTTGCGCCCAAATCACGCGCCGCCTCAAGGAGAGAGAAGTCGAATTTTTCGATGGTTGAATAGAGAGGCAAAAGCGCGAAAGGAAGATAGGTATAAACAAGCACAATGATTACCGCGAATGGATTATAAAGGAATTGTGTGTATGCGTGGGTGATTCCCGCGCTGACGAGAAAATTATTTAAGAAACCATTATTGCCCAGAATCGCAATCCATGCATATATGCGTATCAAAAAATTCGTCCAGAAAGGAATGATCACCAGAAAAAGCAGCGTATTTTTGAAGGCGCTCCGGGCAATGAAATAAGCCGTTGGAAGAGCCATGAGAAGCGTGATGATCGTTGCGGAAACGGACAGAATAATCGTCGTGAAGGCCACCGTTAAGAACGTGGGGTTTGACAGGGCGCGGTAGGCATCGATGGAAAATTTCCATACCACGCCCCCGTAGAGGCCTTTTTCAAGAAAGCTGTACAGGAAAATGATTGAAACAGGAATGACGAAAAAAACGCTTATCCAGAACGCCACCGGCATGGAGTACACGGGACCGTAGTTCTTTCTCACGGAGCGCCTGCCTCCACGATGAACCCGTCGCCCACGTCCCACCACACGTGGACCTTTTCGCCGATGGCTAGGCTGCTTTCTTCGGCGAAGTAGTTGACATGCTGCTTAAACACGCGGAGCGTGGTTCCCCCGTGGACGGAAACGAAATACTTGCTTAAAAAACCCGTGTAGATTATTTCGTCAACGGCGCCGCCGATGCAATTCAAACCGCTGTCGCATTTTTCGGGCCTGTCTTTGGTAATGCGCAGTTTTTCCGGGCGAACGGCAAGGGTCACCCGGTCGCCGGGCGCGACGGGCTTGTCCATGAAAGCGTTTATGCGGCCGCATTCCCCGGTTTCGATGACCGCGCTGTTCTGGTCGACGGAAACGACGGTCCCTGAAAAAAAATTGTTTTCCCCGATGAACGTGGCCACGAAAATGTCCGCCGGGGTCTCATAAATTTCGGACGGGCTGCCGACTTGCAGCACCTCGCCGTCGTTCATGACCGCCAGACGGTCCGACACGCTGATGGCCTCTTCCTGGTCATGGGTGACGTAGAGGAAGGTGACGCCGATTTTGTCGTGGATCGCGTCGAGCTCCAGGAGCATGTGCTGGCGGAGCTTTGCGTCAAGCGCCGAAAGCGGTTCGTCAAGCAGCAGCGCGCTGGGTTCGTTGATGAGCGCCCGCGCGATCGCCACGCGCTGCTTCTGGCCGCCGGAAAGCTGGGCGGGCAGTTTTGATTTCTGGGCGTCGAGCTTTACCAGTTGCAAATATTCCTCGACGCGGGCGTTGATGGCGCGCCTGTCCATCTTTTTTATCCGCAGCGGAAACGCCACGTTTTCGAAAACGGACAGATGCGGGAAGAGCGCGTAACTCTGGAACACGGTATTGACATGCCGCTTGTTGGAAGGGAGCGATAAAATACTGGCGTCATCGAGAAGAATATCGCCCTGCGATGGGTCTTCGAAGCCGGCGATGATCCGCAACAAGGTCGTTTTTCCGCATCCCGAGGGACCAAGAAGTGAAAAAAACTCTCCTTTTTTTATATCGATGCTTACGTTTTTAAGGGCTTCAAAATCTCCGAAGCTTTTGCTGATGTTTTCAATTCTGATTTGGCTGCCTTTCACGCATGCCCTTCCTGTTCCGGGTGTGAGCTCAACCCCCTGAAAAATATATCAGACCTTTTCCCCGTGTACTTTTCTTGCAAATCCATCCCTGTGAAAGTATTTTTGTTTTTATATGATCGGCATTATCGATTACGACGCGGGCAACCTTACCTCCGTAAAACGGGCGCTGGATTATCTGGCTATTCCCGGCATTATTTCTTCGGACCCCGAAGAACTGGGCTCCTGCGAGCGGATCATTTTTCCCGGGGTCGGCAATGCCGCGTCGGCCATGGTCGCGCTTAAAAAACGGGGGCTTGATAAAGCCCTCAAAGGCGCGTTCGGCCGCGGGGTTCCCATACTGGGAATATGCCTGGGGGCGCAGATCATTCTTTCGCGCTCGGAGGAAGGCGATACCGAGTGCGTCGGCATCATCGAAGGGGAATGCCGCAGGCTTGTTGTCAGCGATCGCGCGCTGAAGATTCCTCATATGGGGTGGAATGAAATCACCATTGTCCGGCCGCATTATATATTAAAAGACGTGGCGCCTAAAAGCCAGTTTTACTTTGTGCATTCCTTTTTTCCGCAACCCCGGGACGGGGCGATGGTGTACGCAACATGCGAATACGGCGGCATATTTCCCTGCGCCATCGGCCGAAAAAATATATTCGCGACTCAGTTTCATCTGGAAAAAAGCGGGAGCATGGGTCTGGCGATGCTGAAAAACTTTTCAACCTGGGACGGCGGGCAATGTTGAGCAAACGCCTCATTTCGTGTCTTGACGTACGCGATGGCAAGCTTGCTAAAAGCGTGAAATTCGTCAATACCAGGGACATCGGCGATCCGGTCGCCACCGCCAGGCGCTATTATGAAGACGGCATCGACGAGCTGGTGTTTTACGACATCACGGCCAGCAGCGACAACCGGGGCATCATGCTCGATGTCGTAAGCAGCGTGGCGTCGCAGGTGTTTATCCCTTTTTCGGTGGGAGGCGGCTTGCGCACCGTGGAAGACTGCGCGAAGGTATTGCTTGCCGGCGCCGAGAAAGTTAATGTGAACACGGCGGCCGTAAGCAATCCTCGTCTCATCGCCGATGCCGCGCATGCCTTTGGAGCGCAGTGCGTCGTGCTTTCAATGGATGTTTTAGCGGTTAACGGCGCTGCGGGAGCGGCTTCCGGGTACGAGATCGTTACCCATGGCGGCAGGACGCGCACCGGCCTGGATGCGATCGAATGGGCGAAAAAAGGCGAGGGCCTGGGCGCGGGAGAGTTGGTGGTCAATTCCATCGACGCCGACGGCACACGAGAAGGCTATGATATTAACCTTACCCGCGCTATCGCCGACGCCGTGGGTATTCCGGTAATAGCTTCGGGTGGAGGGGGAAAACCGCAGCACCTCGTGGACGTGCTGACCGAGGGGCATGCCGATGCGGCCCTTGTGGCTTCGATGCTGCACTACGGGGAATATACGGTTCGGCACATCAAGGAATATCTGGTCCAACACGGTATAAGGATACGGCCATGCCCGACAATGCAAAAGTAAAAGTCCTCATTATTGACGATGGGGGCCGCAAAGAGACAAAATACTTGGCCGAGCAGCTGGGCAAGCTCACGCAGCTATCCGTTGAGTGCGTCCTCTGTACCGATGTTCCCATGGCAACCGCCGCTCTGCTGCAGCGCCCCGCGGACGTCGTTTTTATCGACGCCCGTTATATAGAATCGGACAACGAAATACTTGCGACGATCAGGGAGATGAGCCGCGACTGTAGCATCGTAGCGTTGACAAAAAAAGAGGACGAACACAAGGCGCTTGAATTTCTCCGCGCGGGCGCCGACGATTGCTTCATCAAGGAAAACTTTTCAAGCGCCCAGCTCATGATCGCCATGCACCGCGCGTGCGGTTTCTCCATGCTCAGGCGTGAACGGAGCATGGTCGAGGCGTCGAAGCGGGCCGTTCGCCTGAGCGTTGAAGAGGAAAAACTGCTGCTTAAGGAGGAGCTATTAGAGTCGAGGAAGCTTGAAGCGATCGGCCAGCTCGCGGGCGGCGTGGCGCATGATTTCAACAACATTCTGGGCGCCATATCCGGATACGCGGAATTGATCCGGCAACGGTTCGGGGCCGACAATCCCAAGCTGATGAAATACTCCACCACGATCCTTGACGCTGCGCGAAGGGCCGCCGAACTCACCGCGCAGCTTTTAACGTTCGCGCGCAAAGGCGTCCACCGGACCGAACGCTGCGATGTCCATGAACTTGTAAGCCGCACCATACAAATCCTGCACCGTTCACTTGACAGCAAAATAAAGATCAGAAAGGACCTCAGAGCGGCCGATCCAGGAATCAAAGGTGACCCGACGCAACTTCAAACGGCGTTTCTGAACATTGCCATGAACGCCTGCGAGGCAATGCCCGATGGCGGTTCGCTTGTCTTCTCAACGGATAACGTCGTGTTTGATGAAACGTATAAACAGCAGTTCCCCTCGATCGTCTGCGGCACGTACGTGCTCGTCGAAATCATTGATACGGGGATCGGCATGGATGAGCACGTCAAGACACGGCTGTTTGAACCTTTTTTTACAACAAAAGACACCGGCAAGGGGAGCGGCCTTCATTTGTCAAGCGTGCATGGCACGGTCAAAGCGCACAACGGCTATTGCGCGGTGTCTTCGGAGCCGGGGCACGGTTCGGTGTTTAAAATTTATCTTCCGGTAGACTTCGCCCCGAGCAAACAGAAGGCGGACAAAAACACCGAGCCGTCGGTCAGGCAAGGCGCACGGATTTTGGTCGTTGATGATGAGGAGCTCATGCGCAGCATCTACAGGGAAATGCTCGGCAACTTCGGATATTCGGTCGAGGTGTGCGGAAGCGGCGGTGAGGCGATTGACACGTATGCGAAAAAAGGGGGGACCATCGATCTGGTCATTATTGATATGATCATGGGAGAAATAAACGGGCTTGAATGCTTTCGTGAACTTAAAAAGACCAATCCGCGCCTCAGGGCGATCCTTGCAAGCGGGTATGACCTTGACGACAAACAGGGGGAAATAGTTTCCGAAGGTTTTGCGGGAGTGTTACGAAAGCCGTTTGAGATCCAAACGCTTTTAAAAGCGGTCTCGGATGCGCTGCAAAAAACACTGTAACCGCCGCGTGTTGACATTGCCATGAAACTGTGCCTCCTGCGGAGCGGGTCGTCGGGAAATTGCACCCTTGTCCGGCATAATGACACGACTATTCTGCTTGATGCGGGCGGATTAAGCCAGATCGGTTTTCGGAACGCGCTTGAGGAAGTCAACAGCGCGGTTACGGAGCTTGACGCGGCGGTGATAAGCCACACGCACGGCGACCATCTCAATCAAGCCGCCCTGAGTCTCTTCCGCGCACACACCGTTCCCCTGTGGGTCCATCATGAAAATTTGGACGTTGTCCAGGACATGCTTAAAAAATACCACTGCAAGGGAGTCGTCGTCCGTTGTTTTTCGAACGAGGCCTTTTCAATAAAAGACATAACCGTTCTGCCTTTTCACGTTAATCATGATGCGCGTGAAACGACCAGCGGTTTCAAGATGTGGGGCGTGGGCGATCCGCACAGGTGCGTAAGCTACGCGACCGATCTGGGGTGTTTTCCCGACGAACTGCTTGATTATTTTGTAAACTCAACGGGCATTGTCCTTGAGGCCAACCACGATATCGACCTGCTCTGGAACAATCCCGCGAGGCCTTTGTATCATAAAAAGAGGGTAGCGTCGGACACGGGGCATTTAAGCAACGCGCAGGCCGCGGAAGCGCTTGTCAAGATCCTCCGCGCGTCCAGCGCCCAGCCCCGACACATCGTGCTTTCACATTTGAGCAAGGACCACAACTCGCCGGCGATGGCGCTCAGGCATATCGGCGGGGAACTTGAAAAGTGCGGCTTTACGGGGAATCTGACCAATGCGTTCAGGGAGAAAAAAACCGCCTTTATCGAGGTATGAAGACTTTTCTATTTAAACAGGTCTTTCACGATATCATCGGATTTGAAGCGCTTGTTCTTGCCTCTTTCAGGGGACGTTTTTAATTCTCCAACCGGGTGTTTAAGCGCCGGATTGTCTTCATCAACGGTGATGACGCTGCCCGTGTCAGCGGGCGGGGGAGCGTATTGCTCGACGATGGACCGTAATTTGTCGTTTGTTTCCCGCAGGCGCATGACCAGTATTTTGATCATGTTGACCATCCACAGGGGGATGCGGTTCAGCTGATCTTCGAACACTTTTTTGGTGATGACCGTGCAAACCGTCGGTTCCATCGCCTGTATGCTTGCGGAGCGTTTGTTTTCGTCGATCATCGCCATTTCGCCGAACATTGCCTTCGGCCCCAGGGTGCATAGTTCGATGTCCATTTGAGTACTGCCGCTTCCGGCGGACTTGAAGACCCGGACATGGCCCGAATCAATGATATACATGCCATCGCATTCGCTGTTTTCCGAAAAAATAATTTCCCCGGTTTTGTATTTCTTGATGATTCTGGAGTAATAGCGCATGCACCGGTTCCCGATAGCGGACGAAATTTCAATTGATAAATGAGTATACAATAAAAACCGATGAAAATCTATAGGAGAATTTGTTGAACGGGATACCGGCGTTCCTTATCGAAGCGGCATGTTTTCTTACGTTGGCGCAGATTGTCCGGAGCTGTCGCGGCCCTCATGGGCCAGCCAATTTTCCGCTTCCGCTACCGTCGAAAAAACCGCCACGGGCAGCGAACGATTGACCGCCAGGGTCTCGGCAAATTTCATCAAATCGCCTTCAGCGTTGACGTCGACATACGCGACCGCGCTCAATATCCCCCTGGCTTTTTTGCTTCCCTCCGATACGATTTGAAACACGTCTTCAAATCCCAGGCGGGGCCCTTCGAGGCGTTCTTCAATCAGCGCCCTGGAATAGCCGCGGGCCTTGCACTCCCGAAGGATATCGCTAATATAGCTTTCCGCATTCGCTCTGCTATTTTGACCGGTAACAATGAAATGAAGAAATGTGGGCCGTGGGTCGATTTCAAGTTTGTATGTCATAAGCTGCCTTCCCGAACTTATCGCGCGCATTGGAGCGCGGACGATCTAGACCGCCGGATACATCAGAGTGCGGTTTTTCCATGGGGCGCCTGGATAAAAACGCCTTTGTCTTTACGCTCGATTTTATAAAGGCCGATTGCCCTGGCGAGTCCGCTGAGTTTTGAATACCCGTAATTACGCGGATCAAAATCATTTGCTGTTTTACCGATATGGCTTCCTACCTCGCCGAGCTGCGCCCATCCTTCCTCGTCGGACGCCGCTTCAATGGCATTGTTAAATAAATTAAGTAAATTCTTGTCGTTTCGCAATTCCTTTTGGGGTTTTGGTTTTTGGGCCGGGTGCGCGGGATCGCTTTCTTTCTTAATGAAAACTTC
>JBAVGL010000306.1:0-1905 GCA_049684795.1 Chitinivibrionales bacterium
ATATAATGCCTTTGGTGAAAAGGTCGAGGTACTGGAAAACAAAGTCCACGACACAGGCGCTTTTTCATTGGCGTTTCATCGGGGAATGCATTCCGCGGGTATTTATATCAGCAAAGTTACCATTGGAACAAAGTCGTATATTAATCGCTGCAGTTTTTTTTAATGTGAATATGGCCTCTACCCTGTAAAAATGTGGTGTGTCGCTGAATCGTTGATCGTTCGACCTACATTTTTTCTAATTTCCCGTGTAAATTGGCCCCATTTATTTTAATCGTATAGAAGTAAATGCCATGCTTTAAACCGATCGCGCCGCAGAAAACCCCGTTTTGTCCGTTAGACAACGGTGATACCTTTTCAATCAAGACAGATTTCCCGTGCGGATCGCAGATGGAAAGCGTTGCCGTTCCCATATATATTCTAAGTCCGTCTATTATCAATCCGTCGGGCACGCGACAATTAATATGGACGGCGTTTTGGTAATCAGGGTCCAGTTTAGCGGAGTTTGCCGCGAGCTCAACTTTTCCGGAATCCATGAATTTTATAGTATTATTTTTTATAACCGCATAAATGTCGTTCGTGTCAACTTGCGGCATCCAATCGTCCGCGGGAATCGGCGGATAGGAGTCTCTGCCGCATTTCAGCAGGATAAGGGCTATTTGCTCCATGCTGTCGGTCGTTGAAACGAGCCAACGCGTCAAAATGGCGTTAATTTCGCCAGTATCCGCGGTTGGCCCCTGAGGGAAAGAGTTTTTTGAGAAAATGGAATCCATACCATAGCTTTGGGCTTCCTGGTCAGTCAATTGCGTCGCCCACGATATCCTGCTCGCAGGCTTGAAGCCCGGTCCCGTGCACTTGTATTCGCGATAATAGCACGTGGCCTCCCTTCCTGACCAGGCGTTCCAACCGGCAGGCAGTACGTTGCCCTCCCAGCTCGTGAAAATCACCGTTCGCGCGTAGGAAAACCAGGGGCGGCCGAGGGAAAACGAGGTGACGCTTGCCGGGGACGTCAGTATACAATTATTAAAAACATAGCCGAACTTGTAATTCTGCGACGTTCCCGCGGCCGTCATGTTCGCGTTCGTCGAGGTCGTGTTGACCACGCAACTATCGAACAGATCGATGCCGAAACCGAATATGAAATCGCTGCTTCCTTGGATAAAACAGTCCTTTAAATATCCGCGTGTGCGGATGTTATTGAAAAACGTGTCGATAAATCCACGGATCCTGCAATGCAGGAAGACTTGCCTGTCGCCATTCGCATGCAGGGAAACGGCTTGCGAGCCGCCGTTATTCGTATTTTCAATGGTGACGTTCATAGCGGCAAAATCGTCGGCGTCAACTCTAAACGTATATGAAGTAAACGTATTCTGTGAAAAGGTTCCGCTCCCCAATGAAGCGTCATTGTATGAAATAATGCAACTGTCAACATTTTCGCCAACGAGAACGATATTTGTTTTCTTGTAAGGGACGACCACTTTTTCAACGTATTTCCCTTTTTTTATAAAGATCACTTTCCTGACGGCATTATTATCGGGAACCGCGTTGATCGCGTCCTGGACTTTATTATAATCGCCCGAATTGTCCGTTGCTACCACGATGTCAATTTTTCCGGCTAATTGCGATTGAATGGATTGCGTTGGAGCGGCCTCGGTTTTTACGGCAAACCATATAATGGGAAAAAACAACAATAAAAAAAGTTTGGTTCTTGGCATTTGAGGCTCCAATTTTACAAACTTTAAACAAAAATCGGCGCAGGTAAAGAGATACGCTGCGCCGAAATTTTTTGAATAGCCTTGCCCTTCAAAACTACCTGACGATTTTTATCTGTTCATTCGCTCCGGCAATCCGCGCCAAGTAAACGCCATGCGTAAGCCCGGTTAAATCGATGGCCGATTTATTGGATGT
>JBAVGL010000307.1:0-14452 GCA_049684795.1 Chitinivibrionales bacterium
GACGCATGGTTGTATCTCGCAAAAATCAAGGCATCTCAAAATGACCTCGATGCCGCCCGCCAATTCCTCGTCAAGGCCCTGGAGTCTGGATTCTCGGAATTGGAATTAATTGAAGATGATCCGGAGCTGAAGAAGATCTTCGATTCGATGCGGGCGAAGAAGGAATGAAAATTCTGCGGCGCTTCGTTCTTTTTCCTCAACGTTCGCCTTGACTCTCCTTGTTAAAAACATTATTTTGATGCAGACAAAAAATTTGCCGCGTTTAAACAGGCGAAATCCAATGAAAAAAACAATTTCCTTCCATATATATGCAATTTTAAGCGCGGCCCGGTATGCCAACGGGCCTAGGAGCGCATATCGGGGCGCAAACTATAAAAAGTTGTTTATTATCGATTGAAAATGAATGAAATTTCATCACAAAAAAAATCTACCGGCGCATTGTCGGTAGATTTTTTTTATGTCCATCCAATTGAAATAAGAGGTACATAGTGAAAGGTTTTGTCGCGTTGGAAGATGGGACGGCTTTTGAAGGTGAAGCATTCGGCGCTTCCGGTGAACAGGTGGGCGAGGTGGTGTTCAACACGAGCATGACCGGGTACCAGGAAGTGCTTACCGACCCCTCGTATTCCTCCCAAATCGTCACCATGACCTATCCGCTCATCGGCAATTACGGCGTCAATGAAACCGATATCGAATCGGGCCGGGTCCAGGTGTCGGGGTTTATCGTCAAGGAAGCGTGCGATTATCCGTCGAATTTTACCTGCAAGAAAACGCTTTCTCAATATTTAAAGGAAAATAATATCATCGGTGTTTCGGGCATCGATACCCGCAAACTTACGAGGCATCTGCGCATTGCCGGGGCCATGAAAGGGATCATTTGCAGCCTTGAAAAAGCCCCGTCAATCGACAATCTGGTCGATAAGGCGCGAGCGTGGAAAGGCCTTGTAGGGCTTGATATTGCAAAAGACGTCACATGTAAAAAGCCCTATATCTGGGACGATCAATCGGCTGATAAAAATGTTCCAGAAAAGAGTTTTAAGATTATTGCATATGATTTTGGCATAAAATACAATATACTTAGAATTTTGCGCTCTCTTGGATGCACTTCAAGCGTTGTCCCGGCTTCGACTTCGGCACAGGAAGTCCTGGCGCAAAAGCCAGACGGGGTTTTCTTATCGAATGGTCCGGGCGATCCGGCTGCCGTTACGTATGCCATTGAAGCGGTGAGGCAGCTTATCGGCAAAGTCCCGATTTTTGGAATATGCCTCGGACATCAAATTCTCGGTCTTGCCATGGGCGCGAAAACCTATAAGCTTAAATTCGGCCATCGCGGAGCGAACCATCCGGTAAAATGTCTGGAAACCGGGCAAATAGCGATCACATCCCAGAACCACGGATTTTGCGTGGACATCGACAGCCTCAAGGAAAAAGGCGTTAAAATGACCCACTTGAATCTTAACGATCATACCTGTGAGGGCCTGGAAGATTCGGCGCAAAAACTCTTTTGCGTGCAGTATCATCCCGAAGCCTCGCCGGGTCCGCACGATTCAGGATATTTGTTTAAAAAATTTATAAAGTTGATGGAGAAGAACTAACCTCATGCCAAAACGAACGGACATCCATAAAATCCTTATCATCGGAAGCGGACCTATCGTTATCGGCCAGGCGTGCGAATTCGATTATTCGGGCACGCAGGCGTGCAAGGCGCTCAGGGAAGAGGGCTTTCAAGTCGTGCTTGTCAATTCCAACCCCGCCACGATCATGACCGACCCGAACATGGCCGACAAGACCTACATCGAACCCATCACACCGGAAATCGTGGAAAAGATCATCGCCCGCGAACACCCCGATGCGCTGCTTCCCACCATGGGCGGCCAGACAGGGCTCAACACCGCCATGGAGCTAGCCGAAAACGGCGTGCTGCAGCGGTATAACGTGCAGCTCATCGGCGCAAATTACGAGGCGATCAAGCGGGCCGAGGACCGCAGCGAATTTAAAAAAGCCATGCAGCGCATCGGCCAGGATTTGCCGAAAAGCGCCTTTGCCTATAACATGGATGAAGCCTGGACAATTGCGAAAGACATCGGTTTTCCCATCATCATCAGGCCGAGCTTTACTTTAGGCGGCACGGGCGGCGGCATCGCCTACACCGAAGACGATTTCGAGCGCATCGCCGAGCACGGCCTGCACTGCAGCAGGATCAACGAGATCCTCATCGAAGAGTCCGTGATCGGCTGGAAGGAATACGAACTCGAAATCATGCGCGACCGGGTCGACAATGTGGTGATCATCTGCTCAATCGAAAACCTTGACCCCATGGGCATCCACACGGGCGACAGCATTACCGTGGCCCCGGCCCAGACGCTCACCGACCGGCAGTACCAGCTTATGCGCGACGCGTCGATCGCCATCATTAGGGAAATCGGCGTGGAGACCGGCGGGTCGAACATCCAGTTCGCGGTCAATCCGGAAAACGGCCGCATGGTGATCATCGAAATGAACCCGCGCGTGAGCCGAAGCTCCGCCCTTGCCAGCAAGGCTACGGGTTTCCCCATCGCCAAGTTCGCCGCGAAGCTCGCCGTGGGCTATACGCTTGACGAAATACGAAACGACATTACGCGCGAAACGCCCGCGTCGTTCGAACCGGCCATCGACTATTGCGTGGTCAAGATCCCGCGGTTTACTTTCGAAAAATTCCCCGACGCCGACCCGAGCCTCGGCATCCAGATGAAATCCGTGGGCGAGACCATGGCCATCGGCAGAACCTTTAAAGAGGCGTTCCAGAAAGGACTGCGCGGGCTCGAAATCGGCCGCATGGGTTTCGAGAAAAAGGTTTATCAAGCCATGAGCAGGGAGGACATCCTAAAGGAAGTGGCCCTGCCCCGTTCCGGAAGGGTGTTCCTTATTCGGCACGCGCTGGAAAATGGCATAACGGTAAACGAAATTGCCTCGGTCACGGGCATTGACGCATGGTTCATCAATAACATGAAAGACATTCTTGATTTTGAGGTAACGGTTGCCCCCGGCATTCTCAAGGCGGATAAAAACATCCAAAGAGCGTTTTTCAGAAAAGCCAAGGGCATGGGGTTTTCCGACGTGCAGCTCGGACGGCTGCTTGGAATCAACGACCTTTCCGTCCGAAAGCTCCGCAAGGACCTCGGCGTGTGCGCCACGTACAAGCTGGTTGACACATGCGCCGCCGAGTTCGAGGCCTATACGCCGTATTATTATTCGACCTACGAAGACGAAGACGAAGGCGAGCCCACGGACCGCAAGAAAGTGATCATCCTCGGCGGCGGCCCGAACAGGATCGGCCAGGGCATAGAATTCGACTACTGCTGCTGCCAGGCATCCTTCGCCCTGCGGGAGCTCGGGCTCGAATCCATCATGGTCAATTCCAATCCCGAGACCGTGAGCACCGACTACGACACTTCCGACAAGCTGTATTTCGAGCCCTTGACTTTCGAAGACGTGATGAACATCATCGACAAGGAAAAACCCGTGGGGGTGATCGTCCAGTTCGGCGGTCAGACGCCGCTGAACCTCGCCCGCAAGCTCCACGACGCCGGGGCGCCGATCATCGGCACCAGCGTGGATTCGCTCGAACGCGCGGGAGACCGGGGCGAGTTTTTCCAGATGGTCAACAGGCTCGGGCTCCATCAGCCGCAAAACGGCATGGCGAAATCGAAAGAGGAGGCGTGTCAAATCGCGGCCTCGATCGGGTATCCGGTGCTCATGCGTCCGTCGTTCGTGCTTGGGGGCCGGGCCATGCACATCGTCCACGACGAGGAGGAACTGCTGTCGTTCATCGAAGAGGCGCAATCGGTGGGCGAAAACAGGCCCGTGCTCATCGACAAATTCATTTCCGACGCCATCGAGGTCGACGTCGACGCCGTATCCGACGGCGCCCAGACCATGATCTGCGGCATCATGGAACACATCGAGGAAGCGGGGATACATTCGGGCGACAGCGCGTGCGTGCTGCCGCCGCACACGCTGTCGGACACCATCCTCGCCGAGATCCGCCGCGTGACAATCAACATCGCCAAAGAACTTAAAGTCGTGGGGCTGCTTAACATACAGTACGCCATCAAGGAAGACGTCGTGTATATCCTGGAAGTCAACCCTCGCGCGTCGCGAACGGTGCCGTTCGTCAGCAAGGCAATGGGCGTGCCCTGGGCCAAGATCGCGGCCCAGGTCATGGTGGGCGTGAAACTCGTTGACATACCAGAGGCCAGGGAGCGCGTGCTTGATTATTTCGCCGTTAAGGAATCGGTCCTGCCGTTCAACAAATTTCCCGGCGCCGACACGGTGCTGGGCCCCGAGATGAAATCGACCGGCGAGGTCATGGGCATCGACAAGAACTTCGGCCTTGCGTTCGCGAAGTCGCAGGAAGCGGCCGGAAACGTTCTGCCAAGGTCCGGGACGGTCTTCATCAGCGTAAAAAACAGCATGCGCCGCAACATCATCTTCATGGTCAAGAAGATCGCCGACATGGGCTTTAAGATCTGCGCTTCCGAAGGCACCTGCAAGGTGCTGCGCAGTAACGGGGTCAACGCGAAAATGATCCCTAAAATCGGCGAGGGCAAGCCCGATATCATCGACCTGATCAAGGGCAACGACATCAATCTCATCATCAACGTTCCGGCCGGAAAGAAATCGCTTGTTGATTCCAAGCCGATCCGCAGCGCGGCGGTCGTCCAGGGTATCACCTACATTACCACGCTCGAAGGCGCGCAGGCGGCCATCAGCGGCATGGATTCGCTCGAAGAAACGGGTTTTTCCGTAAAATCGATCCAGGAATACGCGGGAGTCAGCCCGGCAATCCCGCGCGGGGACGCCAAAACCACCGTTGACTTACGCAAAACCCTCTGGGGATAAAAATGAAAGTACGATCACTGGGCATTTGTCTGGGCGCTTCCAACATCAAAGTCGTGGAGCTTGTCCAGGACGAGTCGGGCGTTTCCGTGGCCCGGAGCATTGTCCGCGGCCACGAAAGCAATCCGCGCGAAGTGTTTACCGGGCTTCTGCGTGAGCTTGACATCGACCAGTACGACTACGGCATGCTAACCGGCCGGAAATTCCGCGACATCGTCAACGCCAACTCGATCACCGAACCCGAGGCCGTGGAATTCGCGCTTGACTTTCACCAAAAAAACAGCTCTGACATGCCGGGCTGCCCGGCCATTGCAAGCCTCGGGGCCGAGAATTTCCTCGTGTATATCCTCAATAAAGACGGGACCATCGCCACCGTGGAAACCGGCAACAAGTGCGCTTCGGGGACCGGCGAGTTTTTCCTCCAGCAAATCAGGCGCATGGACGTTTCCGTTGACGATGCGGTGAAACTGGCACACGGCTCGGAGCTTTTCAAGGTATCGGGCCGATGTTCGGTTTTCTGCAAGAGCGACTGCACCCACGCGCTCAATAAAGGCACGCCCATCGGCCGGGTGACGGCAGGCCTGTGCGGCATGATGGCCGACAAAGTGCTTGACCTTCTCGAAAAGGTGGAAAAGAAAAACGTCATGATCGTGGGCGGGGTCAGCCGCAACACCGTGGTCATGGACTTGCTGCGAAAAAAAATCAACTCGCTGATGATTCCCGACACTGCGGAGGTGTTCGAGGCGCTCGGTGCGGCATATTATGCTCTTGTCAATAAAACCGCGTGGAAAATCGATACACATCATATTTTCAAGGCCGACAGAACCTCCTTCGACGTCCTTTCCCCCATAAGCGACGGAGCGCCTCTCGTGCGCTTTGAGGAGGCCAACGCCGCTCGAGCAAGCGACGGAGACGAGTGTATCGTGGGACTCGACGTCGGGTCAACGACCACCAAGGCCGTGCTGCTTCGCCTGCGCGATAGCGCGACGGTTGCCTCGGTGTATCTGCGCACAAACGGCAATCCGGTGAAGGCGTCCCGCGAATGCTATTGGGAACTCGACCGCCGGACCGACGCGAAAGTCAACATCGTCGGCCTTGGCACGACCGGTTCGGGCAGGCAGATCGCGGCCCTGCACGCATCGACCGACGCGGTCATCAACGAAATCATCGCCCATGCGACAGCAGCCGCTCATTTTGATCATGAAGTGGACACGATTTTCGAAATCGGCGGACAGGACGCGAAATACACCTACCTCACTAACGGCGTGCCTTCCGACTACGCCATGAACGAGGCCTGCTCAGCGGGGACCGGGTCGTTTCTCGAAGAGTCCGCGCAGGAGACCTGCGGGATCAATTATAAGGACATCGAGGAAATCGCCCTGGCGGGCAAGCGGCCGCCCAATTTCAACGACCAGTGCGCCGCGTTCATCAGCTCCGACATCAAAACAGCCACCCACGAAGGTGTTGACAAAGAAGACATCGTGGCCGGGCTCGTGTATTCGATCTGCATGAACTACGTCAACCGGGTCAAGGGCCAGCGGCCGTCGGGCAAAAAAATCTTCATGCAGGGCGGCGTGTGTTACAATAAAGCGGTTCCTCTTGCCATGGCAAACCTGATCGGAAAACCGATCATCGTTCCTCCGGAGCCGGGGCTTATGGGCGCCTTCGGCGTGGCCCTCGAAGTGAAGGACCGCATTGGGCGCGGAGCGCTTGCACGAAAAACGTTCGACCTGAAGAAGCTGGCGCACCGGGAAATCGAATACGGAAAAAATTTTACATGCGCGGGCGGGGCTGAAAAATGCGACCGGGGCTGCGAAATCAGCATGATGATCATCGAAGGCGAGCGCTATCCATTCGGCGGGGCCTGCAATAAATACTATAATCTCCTCCACCATGTGAGCTTCGACGCCTCGAAATTTGATTTTGTCAAGGTCCGCCAGGGCCTGGCCTTTGAAACATATGCCGCGGCCCAATTTTCGGGAAACGGGCCCCGAATCGGCATAAGCAGGTCTTTTTTGACGAACATGCTTTTTCCCCTGTTCTCCCACTTTTTCACCGGGCTCGGGTGCCAGGTGGCGTTGTCGGACGAGGTGGACCCCGACGGCATCAAACACAAGAGGACCACGCTGTGTTATCCTGGAGAGATTTCACACGGGTGTTTTTACAATTTGACGAAAAAAGACCTCGACTTCATCTTTCTTCCCAAGATCATCGAACTCTTCGTTGAAAACGCCCTGAGCCGCAAGCGCGAACACCAAAGCACCTGCCTGCTTCTTCAGAGCGAACCTTATTGTTTGAAAAGCGCCTTCAAGGACGTCAAAACCAAAGCGACCATACTTTCTCCCACCATCGATTTTGCGCAGGGGTGGGACAGCCAGCTTGAAGTGTTTAAACAAATTGCCGGAAGTATCGGAAAAGGCGCCGGTGAAGTTGAGCTTGCGTATAAAAACGCCGTCGCGAAGCAGGGGGAGTTTTTCAACAAGCTCAAGGAAATCGGCCAGGGGCTTCTCGAAGAGCTTGAAAAAAATCCCAAGCAATCGGCAATCGCGCTTTTCGGCAGGCCCTATAATGCCTTTGCCCGGGAAGCGAACCTCGGCATTCCCGCGAAATTTGCCTCTCGCGGGGTGCTCGTCATTCCCTGGGATTTCCTGCCCATCGACCGGGAACCGTGCGATATGGACATGTGCTGGGCAATCGGCCAGAACCTCATGAAGGCCGCGAGTTTCGTGCAAAAGCATCCCCAGCTTTTCGGCGCGTACATCACCAATTTCAGTTGCGGCCCCGATTCGTTCCTTGTGGGTTATTTCCGCGATATCATGAAAACAAAACCTTCGCTTACTCTCGAGCTCGACAGCCACACCGCCGACGCCGGGGTCAATACCCGTATCGAGGCGTTTCTTGACATTGTGGAAAAATGCCGGGGCATCGGCCTGCCCTCGCGCGTTGAAAGCGATTTCACGCCCGCCCGCATCGTGTTTGAAAAAACCGGCAAGGCGTTTTTTATTTCCTCCGAAAACGACAAACGCAGCCTCTACGATTCTAAGGTACATCTGTTGTTCCCTTCGATGGGAAGGCTATCGAGCGAACTTTTATCATCGGTTTTCGCCGGGAGCGGCATCCGCGCCACCGCGCTTCCGGTATATGATTTTGAGGCCTTGAAAATGGGCCGGGGCAATGCCTCGTGCAAGGAATGCCTGCCGCTCTTGCTTACCACAGGAGGGCTTCTGGAATATCTGAAGCGGCGCACGGACCCAAACGAATACCTCGTGTATTTCATGCCCACCACGCCGGGCAATTGCAGGTTTACCCAGTATAACGTGTTCTTAAAAAAACTGGTGGAAAAAAACAAGATCGCGAACGTTGCCTTTCTTAGCTTGACCAACGAAAACGGCTACGCGGGCATGGCCATGACCGAGGTGCTCAACGCGCTCAAGTCAATGATCGTTTCCGACGTCATGGAAGACGTTAAAAACGCCCTGGCCGTTTTGGCGCGCGATAAGGCCGGCGCAATGAAGGTCTTCGAAACCCAGTGGGAAAAGATCAAGGCGATTTTTTCCGAAAAACGCGGCAAGGGCCTGTACGAAGCGCTTGAAGACGTCGCGCAAAAGCTCGCGGCACTATCCCTGCGCCATAAGCTGTCCGAGGCGAAAGTGGTTTCACTTTTTGGGGAGATTTTCGTCCGCAGAGAGTATTTTTCATGTCAGGACCTGGTGGAACGCCTGGCGAAGCGCGACATCATCGCGAAACGCGCGCACGTGCTGGAATGGCTCACGTATTGCGATTACAACGTGAAAAAAGGCATTTACGAGGCTGACTTCAACGTCAGGGAAAACGTCGAGTTCAGGCTTAAGCTGGCGCTTCAAAGGCGCTATGAAAAGAAGATCAAGAAAATCCTGTCGCGGTCGGGCCTGTACGAATTCGAACTCGTTGACATGGACAGGATCATAGAGTACGGAAAGAATTTCTTCGATGTGCGTTTTACCGGCGAGGCGATTTTGGTGGTGGGCTGCTTTTTTAAAGATATACTGGACCATGTCCAGGGCGCCATTTCGATCGGTCCCTTCGCCTGCATGCCCACGCGCGTCATCGAGGCGGTGTTGTCGGCCGAGTCGACCATGGAAAACAAGCGTTTATTCGATATGGCCACGCGATTCCGGGAAAAAGGCATCGATAATCTGCCGTTTCTTTCCATAGAATCCGACGGAAACCCGTTCCCGCAGATCATCGAGGCGAGAATAGAGGCGTTTTGTTTACAAGTAGAACGGTTGCATAAAAAACTTAAATCCGAGGTCCTTAGCGCAGGGAGTGCACATCATGCCAAAATACATATTCGTGACCGGCGGGGTAGTCTCGTCGCTGGGTAAGGGGATCACCGCTTCGTCAATCGGCCTGCTGCTCAAATCGCGGGGACTGCGCGTGGCGCACCAGAAGTTCGACCCGTACCTCAACGTGGACCCCGGCACGATGAACCCCTATCAGCACGGGGAAGTGTACGTCACCGACGATGGCGCCGAAACGGACCTTGACTTAGGGCACTACGAGCGGTTCACCGGATACACCACCTCACGCAGTTCAAATTATACGGCGGGCAGAATTTACGACATCCTCATCAAAAAGGAACGCCGCGGCGATTTTTTGGGCGGCACCGTCCAGGTCGTCCCTCATGTGACCACTGAAATCTGCAACGCGATCCGCTCGGTGGAATCGCAGGACGTCGACGTGGCGATCTGCGAGATCGGCGGCACCGTGGGCGACATCGAGAGCCTTCCGTTTCTTGAGGCCCTGCGCCAGTTCCGCCAGCAGATCGGCAAAAACAACGTCCTGGTCATCCACGTCACGCTCATTCCGTATTTGTCGCAGGCCGGCGAAGTCAAGACAAAACCCACGCAGCATTCGGTGGGCAGGCTGCGTGAAATCGGGATCATTCCCGACATGCTCATCTGCCGCACGCAAATGCACCTCGACAAGGAAGTGCGGCGCAAGCTCTCGCTCTTCTGCAACGTGGACGAGGAAGCGGTCATCGAGGCCATGGACGTTGAACATACCATTTATGAAGTGCCGCTTGAATTCGCGGCGCAGGACCTCGACCAGGTTATCATCGATCAGCTTGGCCTGCGCGCCGGGCGGCGAAACCTCAAGCCGTGGCGCGAATACGTGGACAAGGTGATAAACGCCGAACACCAGGTGACCATCGCGATTGTGGGCAAATATTCCGAATTGCTTGACGCATATAAATCAATCCACGAGTCCCTCAATCATGCGGGCGCGGCGCACACAACGGCCGTTAAAATCAAGAGCGTCTCGGCCGAGGACATCGAAAAACGGGGGGCCAAGGAGGTCCTGACGGGCGTCGACGGCATCCTGGTGCCGGGCGGGTTCGGCGCGCGGGGCGTGGAAGGCAAGATCCTCGCGGTCACCTACGCCCGTGAAAACAAAATTCCCTATTTCGGCATCTGCTACGGCATGCACATGATGGTCATCGAGTTCGCGCGCAAGGTGCTGGGCCTCGCCGACGCCGACACCACGGAAAATTCCCAGGAAACCAAGAACCCCGTTATCCATCTCATGGAGGAGCAGAAAACCAAGATCATGAACCTGGGCGGCACCATGCGGCTAGGCGCGTTTCCCTGCCAGCTCAAGAAGGGCAGTCGCGTGCGTAAAGCATACGACAAGGACGTCATTTCGGAGAGGCACCGGCACCGCTTCGAATTCAACAACGATTTTCGCCAGCAATTCGAAGACGCGGGCATGGTTTTGTCGGGCGCCTCGCCCGACGGGCTTTTGATCGAGATCGTCGAGCTCAAGGACCATCCCTGGTTCGTGGGAGTGCAGTTCCACCCGGAATTCAAATCGCGTCCGGTCGAACCGCATCCTCTATTCAGGGATTTCGTGGGCGCGAGCCTGAAGTATTCGGAAAAAAAGTAACTTGATAAAAAGAGATGCGTATGAAATCAGACGAACTCCATGAATCGTGCGGCGTTTTCGGCGTTTACAACAGCGTCGAGGCCGCGGAACTGACCTATCTGGGGCTGTACGCGCTGCAGCACCGGGGTCAGGAAAGTTCGGGCATTGCCTCTGCCGACGGCGCAGTCATCCATCTGCACCGGGCCATGGGGCTGGTGAGCCACGTGTTCCGGCACGCGGAGGTGCTTGACGGGCTCAAAGGGACGATTTCGATCGGCCACAACCGGTATTCGACCACCGGCTCCTCGGACATAACGAACGCGCAACCGATCCTGATAAAATGCAGGGCGGGGCAGATCGCCGGGGCGCACAACGGTAACTTGACAAACACGGATACGCTGCGCGATGAAATGGAAAATGACGGGTCGATTTTCATGTCGACCACCGACACCGAGGTGGTGATGCACCTCATCGCCCGCTCGAAGCGCGAGGGCATGGATTCCATGATCCTCGACGCGCTTTCTTCGGTGCGCGGGGCGTATTCGATTCTGTTTCTCACCAAAGAGGCCCTTTATGGCGCGCGCGACCCCAACGGTTTCAGGCCGCTTATCCTGGGGAAAACGGGCGATACCTACTTCCTGTCGTCGGAAACGTGCGCCTTCGACCTGGTGGGGGCGACCATGGTGCGCGAAATCGAGCCCGGCGAGATGGTGCGCATCGATAAAAACGGCATTACCAGCTTCACCATACCCGTTTACGAGCAGAATGTAAAGCGGTCGTTCTGTATTTTCGAATATATTTATTTTTCGCGGCCCGATTCCTTCGTATTCGGCAAGAACGTCGACAGGGTGCGAAGAAAACTCGGCCGCCAGCTCGCGAAAGAGCATCCCGCTCCCACGGCCGACGTGGTGATCGGGGTGCCCGATTCCGCGACCACTGCCGCGCTTGGCTTTTCCGAGGAATCAAACATCAGGTTCGATATCGGGCTCATCCGCAACCATTACGTGGGCCGGACGTTCATCCATCCGGCGCAATCGGGCAGGGACTTCCGCGTGCGCATCAAATTCAATCCCGTCAAGGGCGTGCTCAAGGGGAAGAAAATCGTGGTCGTCGACGATTCCATCGTGCGCGGCACGACCATGAAAAAAATCGTCAGGCTCATCAAGACCGCCGAGCCCGCCGAAATTCACCTGCGCGTGTCCTCGCCGCCCATTATTTCTCCCTGCTTTTACGGCATCGACATGCCAACGAAAAAAGAGCTCATCGCATCCGAACAAAGCGTTGAAAAAATCCGCGATTATCTCGAAGTCGACACCCTGGGCTATTTGTCCATCGATGGGATGCTTTCGGTCATGCCGGAGGGCCGGGAGAATTTTTGCGCGGCATGTTTTAACGGCAAATATCCGGTGAGCACGGGGAACAGGAATAATTGCTGATAGTTGCCAGTTTCACGCCCCCTAAATCCCCCGCAGGGGGACTTTTACCTCAACCCCTTCCCTT
Source organism: Chitinivibrionales bacterium (assembly GCA_049684795.1). Classification (GTDB taxonomy): domain Bacteria; phylum Fibrobacterota; class Chitinivibrionia; order Chitinivibrionales; family FEN-1185; genus JBAVGL01. The sequence continues at coordinate 12,283 of JBAVGL010000307.1, forward strand.
CTCCTTGCTAAGGAGAAGGGTGCTCGAAGAGCGGGATGAGGTTTCCCCGTGGGGAATTTAGGGGTGAAGATTTCGAGATATAATCCTTGGAGCATCACATGAAATTAGTCATCACCGGCGGGGCAGGGTTCATAGGCGGGAATTTCGTCAACTACTGGGTTGAAAACCATCCCGCCGATTCCGTGACCGTTCTCGACAGCCTGACCTACGCGGGAAATATGGACCGCATAGCGATGGCCCTTAACGGACACAAAATAACCTTTGTCAATGGCGACATACAGGATTTCGGACTGGTCAAAAAGGTCTTCGAGGGCGTGGACACGGTCGTCCACTTTGCGGCCGAGACGCACGTGGACCGATCCCTGGCGGGGCTGGAGGCCGAAAAGCTTTTCATGCGCACCAATTACGAAGGCACGATCACCCTTCTGCACGCGGCCCGCGAAGCAGGCGTGGGGCGCTTTCACCATGTTTCCACAGACGAAGTGTTCGGCGACCTCGATTACGGCACGCCCGAAAAATTCCATGAAAAATTCCCGTATAACGCCCATAATCCCTATGCGATCAGCAAGGCGGCTGCCGATTTTGCCGTCAGGGGTTTCGCGCGGTCTTACGGGCTGCCCTTTACGCTGAGCAACTGCACCAACAACTACGGCCCCTACCAGACGCCGGAGAAAGTCATTCCCCGGTCAATTACCCTTTTGCTCAATAACGAGAAAGTTCAATTATATACCGACGCCGCGGGCGCTCCTGGCCCCAACATCCGGGATTGGCTGCATGTTGAGGATCATTGCCGCGCCATCGAGAGCATTATCCTCAAGGGTAAAACCGGAGAAACCTATTGCGTAGGCGGAAATAGCGAACTCACGAACCATGAACTTGTCAGGAAAATGCTCAAGCTCATGTCCGACATCACCGGAAAAAGTTTTACCATGGAATCGCACGTTTCTCTTGTCAAGGACCGGCCCGGCCACGACCGACGCTACGCCATGGACATCTCCAAAATCAAGCGGGAGCTCGGCTGGGCGCCGCGCCATTCCTTCGAATCGGGGTTCCGCGCCACCGTCGAGTGGTACATGTCGGAAACCGGGCGGGCGTGGCTTTCGGCCCAGGAGAAGAGCGCGGCCGACGTGCGCGACGGGCAGGGGAAGCGGCTAGAATAATCCATTATTCGAGTCAAAAAGCAGTATTTTAATGGTATAATTACTTCAAGCCTTATCATATTTTATAATACTCTCGTCCGGCCGTTAATTCAACTTCGTCAAGATCGATACAACGGGAAGAAAGGGTTCAGCCCCATGCGCATTGCAATGTTTTCGTGGGAGACGCTCCATTCAATAGCCGTTGGGGGAGTCGCGGTCCATGTTACCGAGCTCGCGGCCGCACTGCAACGTCTCGGCCATGAGGTGCATGTTTTTACGCGCATGGCCTTTGCCGGGCACTGGCAATACGAACAAATTTACGGAGTGCATTACCACCGCGTGCCATATGCCGGGTGCGCGGACATCGTCGACGACGTCAACAGCATGTGCCGTTCGTTCGTGACGTCGGCCTTTCAAGTTGAGGATTACATGGGCGCGCCGTTCGACATTGTTCATGCTCACGATTGGCTTGCATCAAACGCGATGGTTTGGATGAAGCAGGGACGCGGCAGAAAGGGCATTTTGACGCTGCATTCGACCGAATACGGGCGCTGCGGCAACAACTTTTACGGCGGCAGGTCAAAGCGGATCATGGACCACGAGCGCCACGGTTCGTATTGCGCCGACAAGGTGATAGCCGTTTCCTGGGCCCTGTGCAACGAGATCAAATGGATCTATAATGTCCCGGACTGGAAAGCATGCATGATTTACAATGGGATATCGTACCATAACTTCGACGGCATGATCGACCAGGGACAGGTCAAAGCGAGCTGCGGCATAGGCCCGATCGACCCGACGGTGTTGTATGTGGGCCGGATGACGTCGCAGAAAGGCCCGGATTTGCTTGTGGAGGCCATTCCTTTCATTTTGCGATGTCACCCCGCCGCGAAGTTCATTCTTTCCGGCGAGGGGGACATGCGCGGGAAAGTGGAGAACAGGGCGCGCCAGCTTGGGGTCGCGCACGCGTGCAGGTTCTACGGTGTGCTCGAGCGAGGCAGGCTTATCGACCTGTACAAGGCGTGCGACTGCGT
>JBAVGL010000308.1:0-15840 GCA_049684795.1 Chitinivibrionales bacterium
ACCATACTGTCAATTGACGAGAAGAAGAAAGAAATCTCCTGCAGCCTCAGGGACCTCGACGCGGACCCGTGGAAAAACATCGGGCAGAAAATGCCGGTCGGGTCGACGGTTACAGGCATGGTGGCCCAGCAATCTCGATTCGGTTATTTCATCGACCTTGCGGAAGGGATCACGGGACTTTTGCCTTTTGCAAATGTGGCGACGGACAAAAAAGAAACGGTTAAAATCGGCACTCCGCTTGATGTGGTGATAGAAACCATAGACAATGAAAAACGGCGCATTTCACTGTCGTATGGAACAATTGAAGTGAAACGGCGGGCCTCCGAGGTGCAAGAATATCTGAACAACCAGACGAGCCAGGCGAAGCCTGTGGAAAAACCACCGCCGCAATCGGAGTTTGCCGAGGCGCTTAAAATGGCATTACGGAAAAAAGACTGCCAATAAATGTATCGGGACGGAGGAATTCATTGAAAAAGATTTTAATTGTCGGCGGGGCGGGATATATCGGGAGCCACGTGGCGCGCGCTTTTTTAGACAAACAATGCGAAGTTACGGTCTATGACAATTTATCATCGGGATGCAGGGAAAACGTTTTTCCCGAAAGCCAATTTATCCAGGGCGACATTCTCGATTACAGGCTCCTTCTTGAAACAATGAAAAAAGGCTTTGACGGAATCGTACACCTCGCGGCCTTCAAAGCGGCGGGGGAATCGATGCTCAAACCGGAAAAGTATTCGATAAACAATCTCAATGGAACAATACATATCTTAAATGCAGCATGCGAAGCGGGGATCAGGAACATCGTGTTTTCATCGTCGGCCGCGGTTTTTGGCGACCCGGTGTACATTCCAATCGACGAAAAGCACCCTACCGAGCCCGTCAATTATTATGGATTTACAAAACTGGAAATAGAACGGATCCTTGGATGGTATGACAAATTGAAAGGACTCAAATACGCGGCCCTGCGATATTTTAACGCCGCGGGATATGATGTCGCGGGAAGGGTGCGTGGACTTGAAAAAAACCCCGCGAACCTTATTCCTGTTGTCATGGAAGTCGCGGCGGGAATAAAAAAGGAAATGTCGATATATGGCGATGACTACGATACGCCCGACGGCACGTGTATTAGGGATTATATTCATGTAAATGATCTCGCCGAGGCACATGTCCGCGCCTTTGAATACCTGTCAGCGACCTCAACGAGCATTGCGCTCAATTTGGGAAGTGAAAACGGAATAAGCGTCAAAACCATGATAGACACGGCGCGCGCCGCCACCGGCCGGCGAATTAAGGCCGTTATAGCGCCCCGCCGCCCCGGAGATCCCGTCAGGCTTATAGCCTCTTCCGCCCTTGCACTGTCGGTTCTTAAATGGAAGACCCGATACAGTGATGCGAAAACGCTTCTTGAAAGCACATGGAACGTTTACAAAAACTTTGTAAAATAAAAATATGAGGGGCTTCTTTCCTGTAAATCCTGCGAATCATAGCAAAATAACGGAATAGGCCCCTTTACCTATTCCGTTTTTTACTCATAACATCCCGACGAAATGGTGCGCTCAGGCGGTTATGTTGATTTCCCCCCCAGTCAAGCCCTGTTCAGGCCGCGCTTCACGAGCCTTCCGGGCATCCTGAACCGTGGTCTGCGCCAACCGTTGTTGCTGTGCATCTTTTGCTTTCTGGTCGTTTACGACCGTTTCCGGTTTTACCGGCTGTGCAATGGTGTTTGTTTTTGCGACGTTCATGGTATTCCCCCTTAATTAGGACGGTGCACACTCTGCACCAAAAAAGGCAATTTATAATCCACCCTATTAGTATTATCGGCAGAAAAACAAATAACTTTAGAATAATTATCAAGAATTAAGCGAAATCGGTATCGGTTTGGCGTCCCAGATCTCATCGGCATACTGCTGTATTGTGCGATCTGAAGAGAACCTGCCCATATGCGCCACATTAAGAATAGACATTTTTGTCCAGCGTTCCTGGTCCCTGTACGCCTCAGTAAGACGATTGTTGCAGGCAATGTACGAATCAAAATCGGCCATGAGCATATATTTATCGCCCCCATTAAGGATCGAATCAAAAACGGGTCTGAATAAATGCGGCTCTTCGGGGCTGAAGAACCCTTTTGCGATAAGGTCCATCACCTTTCGCAAGCCTTCGCTTTTATGGTAAAAGTCCCACGGGTTATATCCTTTGGACTGCAATTCATCGACTTCATGGGAACGCAAACCGAAAATGAAAATATTGTCATCACCCACTTCTTCCCATATTTCAATGTTTGCCCCGTCCATCGTTCCAATGGTGATTGCCCCATTGAGCGCAAATTTCATGTTTCCGGTCCCCGATGCTTCGGTGCCTGCGGTTGAAATTTGTTCGGAAACGTCCGAAGCCGGAATAAGGCACTCCGCGAGTGAGACCCTGTAATTGGGAAGAAAGTGAATCTCAAGCAGCCCGCGCATGTCCGGATCGTTATTAATGACGCCCGCCACATTATTGATGAATTTGATAATGAGTTTTGCCATATAATAACCAGGAGCCGCTTTTCCCCCGAAAAGCACGGTGCGGGGAACAAAATTCGCCCTGTTGCCGGCCTTTATTTCATTGTAAAGCGCAATGCAATGAAGGACCTTGAGCGTCTGGCGTTTGTACTCATGCATGCGTTTTATCTGGACATCAAACAGAGAGTCCGGGGTTAATTGCAATCCTTCCCATTTTTTCATTTTTTCAATAAAGCGCTTTTTATTTTGATACTTTGCATCGCGCCACTTTTTCCTGAAGTCGGGATCATCCGCGAAGGGGACGAGCTTTTTCAGCTCCGAGGATTTGTTGACCCAGCCGGCTCCTATTTTGCTGGAAATGAGGGTCGAAAGATTCTGGTTTGAAGTATATAACCATCGCCGCTGGGTAATGCCGTTAGTCTTATTATTGAATTTGTCGGGCCAGAGATCATTAAAATTCCTGACGAGACCGGAGATCAGCAGCTTGGTATGGAGTTCCGAAACGCCATTGACGGAATGGCTCCCCACGATGGCAAGATACGCCATGCGTACTTTGGGTTCGGCGCCTTCTTCGATGAGCGACATATCCCGCAGCATGTCGACGTTGCCCGGATATTTATACGAAACCTGACGCAAAAAACGGCTGTTTATTTCGTATATGATTTCCATGTGACGCGGTAAAAGCGTTTTCATAAGGGTGACCGGCCATTTTTCAAGCGCTTCCGGCATGAGCGTATGGTTGGTGTAAGCAAAGGTCTTCGTGATGATTGGCCACGCATCGTCCCACTGGAGATTGTGTTCGTCGATAAACAGTCGCATGAGCTCCACGATGGCGATCGCGGGATGCGTATCATTAAGTTGGATTGCGACTTTATCGGGAAAATTTCTGAAATCGCCGTTGTTCATAAGGAAACGGCGGATGATGTCCTGGAGCGAAGCCGAGGTGAAGAAATGCTGCTGTTTGAGCCGCAGCTCCTTCCCCGAATGGTTATTGTCGTTAGGGTAAAGCACTTTGGAAATGTTTTCGCTTGATAATTTGTCCTGGCATGCGCCGATATAGTCGCCGCTGTTGAAATACTCGAGGTTGAATTCATGAGCGGCGCGCGCTCCCCAAAGCCGGAGGGTGTTTACCGTGTTGTTGCCGAAGCCGGGCACCGGCACGTCAAAGGGAATTGCAACCACATCATCGGTATCGACCCATGAAACATGCGCGATGCCCTGTGCGTCGGTATGGTAAACAGTTTTCCCGAAGTATTTGATGGAGACCTTGTATTCCGGGCGTTCGATGATCCAGGGATTGGTCAACTGGAGCCATTGTTCAGGAACTTCAACCTGATATCCGTTGACAATTTTCTGATTGAAAATACCGAATTCGTACCTGATGCCATAACCCACAGTGGGCAGTTCGAGCGTTGCCATGGAATCCAAAAAGCATGCCGCCAATCGGCCGAGACCACCGTTGCCCAGTCCCGCATCGAATTCCTGGTCGAGTATGTTTTCCATGTTCATGCCAAGTTCTTTTACTGCATCTTCACAGGAACCGTGCAGGCCAAGGTTCATAATATTATTGGAGAGAAGCCTTCCCATGAGAAATTCCATTGATAAATAATATACCCTCTTGACGTTTTGTTTATGGTATTGCTGACGCGTCATGATCCAGCGTTCTATCAATCTCTCTCTGACGGTATAGGAAAGGCTTAAAAACTCGTCGTATGGGGTTATGGAAAATTTGTCTTTTCCAAGATTATATTCGAGGTTGTTTAAGAATCCCAATCTGACGTTATCGGTATTCATTCCTTTAAAATGAACGACCCATTTCGAATCGTTTGTTTTTGTGTCCTCCGATTGCTTCGGATAATAGCTGTCTGTTTTACGCATGTAGCATTCCTTTATTAGTGAAAAGGAAACCAACACTATGGCCTATGTTAAATTAAAACCTTAAAAAAGTAAAGAGTAATAAAATAATTTAATACTGAAACGCGCGCATTAACCATGACAAGGCGCCATCCCTAATTTTATCACTTTTTTCTTGCGTAAATGAAATAATGTTTCTATTTTAACAACAGCGCAAATTCTTTCACCTTGCTGCATTACATTCAGTATCATTCAATCACTATTTATCAGAGGAGGTTGGGATGAATAAGGGAGAACTTATTGCCGCGGTCGCCAAAGACGCTAGCATTACTAAAGCTAGTGCAGAAAAAGCGGTTAATTCTGTTCTCGAAAACATTAAGAAGAACGCCAAGAAGGGTGTTCAGCTTATCGGTTTCGGCAGTTTTGGGCTTGCAAAAAGAAAAGCCCGTTCGGGCAGAAATCCGCAGACCGGCCAGACAATTAAAATAAAAGCCTCAACCGCCGTGAAATTCAGGGCAGGTGCGGAATTTAAAAAACTCGTTAATAAGTAAACATTCATTCTTACCAATACGTAAAGCCCTTCTTTCCACCGGTAAAAGAGAAGGGCTTTTTCCGGTCGCTCACCGTTTCCTCAATAATTCAAAATTACATATCCGTGCTTCAAGCAACCCGTGGTCGTCCTTGACTAATTCTGCTTTGGGGTCGATCATAACGAGTATATCGTTTCCCGAGAGCAGAGATCCGTCGTACCCCGCGGTTTGTAAATTTTGCTTGACGCGCTCAAACGTCTGGACGTAGTCGGTTTTTTTCAGCAGGTTAGATGCGAGCGCTTGCAATAAATCAAGTGGCCTGTAGAGCTGACTGTCGTGTTCAGCCACCCACCGGTCGGGACCGTTGTAATATCCCCGAATGGTGATGAAGTTACGGTCTTCGCGCAACACGAGCATTCCGTCGGGAGTGAGAACGCTCGCATGGCTCACAAATCTCCTTGTGTCAATTGATTGCTCCAATTTTGTGCTGCCCGTCATATAAATGGCCCTGGGGTACACGGTCGGCACGCCAACGGTGTTCAGGAAATGCGCTATGGCGAATTCTTCAAAAGGGCTGTTGTACCCGAATTCTTCGGCTTTTTCCGCAAGTTCATCGGGGAAAGATACGACGGGCCGCTCGCCGATTTTGGAAGTTTTCCATACGACGTGGACATTATCTTTGGTCAAGGTATAGTAGACCTCGTTTTCGGCCGATAACTTCTTAGAAGGCGTCTTCCGCCAGCGTTCGGGCAGAAAATAATCGAAGAGGTTCGGGTCTTTTCCTACAACCCATAAACATCCTCCCGTGCTTTCAACGTGCCCGAATATGTAAGGGACGCCGAAGACCGCCATTGCCTTCAAATGGGCGGGCAGAGGGGCCTCTTTAAATCTGTCGCGCTGGTGGTCGAGATAGGAATGCCGGCGGGAATACTTTACTTCCTGCTCGTGAGGGGCGGTCCTGAGCAGCAGTTCATAATCGACAACCGAATAATCTCCCCGGTTAATCAACGCATAAATGTCCTGAATAACGCGTTTGCCAGGCTTGGTTTCAAGCCCGATTTTTGGAATGGCGTTATCGCCGATGATGACATGGGCCGGTTTCATATCGGCGATTGCATATCCTTTTTTATCAAGGTCCGCGATCGCCTTTTTCGTAAGCGGCGCAAGCACCTCTTCGAGCACCTTGTTCTGCATGCCGATGTCTTCAAGCACTTCCACGACGTTTTTGCCTTCGATCCACTGATAAATGAGCTTATATTGTCTTAATATGTCAAGATCAACGCCCGGATGGCGCGCGGCGATTTTATTCATTTTTGCCTTAGACCGCCCCGTCTGCCACATTTGCAGCTTTTCAGGGGGAACGTAAATGGCCAGCGGTTCCTGCGTTTTTACCATAATATGGATTGGACCGAAATGGCTTTCACGCATTTCCATGACCAAGGAAAACTCTTCCCAGGGGCTGTTGAATTCGGCGTTAATGAAATCCATAAGCGTATGCGTGTCGAGCGGAACGTTTTCTCCGACGCGGCAGTTTTTCACCACAAGGTTCAGGCTTTTTCCGTCAATGGGTTTGGTTGGAATTTTATATACTGATCCCGTACCCTGCAATTTTTCACGGTGCTGTTCAAACCATTCTTTTTCATACCAGTTTTCAATTTGCAGGAACTGGGCGATTGGCTGCCCAAATCGCGTAAAATAAATATCTCCCCCGTCGGAAGTTTTGCTGTGGAAATACACCACCCCCAATACGTTAGTAAAAGAATCAGGGCTTATGGTAAACAGCGGGGCGGGCTCGTTCATACGTAAAAATCAGTTCTAGAATTATTATTTATTATGCTCTTTTTAAATGTATCTTTATTTACAGTATACGTGCAAGGATTAAATTATAATATAACGATTTCATCCAACAATAGAAATAACGGTAATGAGCGGATTCTCTGTTGAAGGAAGTATACAATTAAAAGGCAGTATTCGGACGGCCGGCAATAAAAATGAGGCGCTTCCGCTCATTGCCGCGGCGCTTTTATGCGATAATCCGGTTTCGTTTGAGAACTTGCCAAATATCGGCGATGTTCAAACCATGCTTGAAATTGCGCGACACCTTGGCGTAACGGTTTCGGACGTTAAAAACGGCTCGTGTACCCTTGACGCGGGAACAATCACACGGAGAAAATTACCGGTAGAACTATCAAGCAAAATCAGAGGGTCCATATTATTTGCTTCCGCGCTTCTAGTGCGGACCGGCAGGGCAGAAATTCCTCAACCAGGAGGGGACAGTATTGGTAGAAGAAGAATTGATACCCATTGCCTGGTATTTAAGGCCTTGGGAGCAAAACTTCGAATACATCGAAGTGCTTCCATACGCGAACCTTCTCAAACAACTTTTATAATTGAAGCAAAAAACGGCCTTACAGGGGCGAATATTTATCTGGACGAGGCCTCGGTTACCGCGACTGAAAACGCCGTAATAGCCGCTGCCGGCGCCGAAGGAAAAACAGAGATACAAAACGCCGCTTCCGAACCCCATGTACAAGGGCTGTGCAGATTTCTGGAAAAAATCGGGGTACGGATTGAAGGGGTTGGTTCAAATGTGTTGACCGTGTATGGAATAAAAAAATTCAAATCAGCGCATCATACCATCGGCTGCGATTATATCGAGGCCGGATCTTTCATAGGCCTCGCGGCCGCCACGCGCTCGGAAATTACCATCACCCATGTTGACACCAGCATCATGAGAATGATCCTCTTCCAGTTTGAAAATATAGGCGTTCACGTTGAAGTAGACTCCAAAAACAGGACCCTGCACGTTCCGGGGCGGCAGACGCTGAGAATCAGGAAAGATCTTGGAAACGCAATTCCCAAGATCGAAGACAATCCATGGCCGGGGTTTCCGGCGGACCTTATGTCGATTATTCTTGTTACGGCAACGCAATCGCGCGGTACCTGTTTGATCCACGAAAAAATGTTCGAATCAAGGCTTTTTTTTGTTGATAAGCTGATCAGTATGGGCGCTCAGATTATTTTATGCGACCCGCATCGCGCAGTTGTCGTGGGTCCGACGCCGCTCTTTGGCGCAACGATAAATTCTCCGGACATTCGCGCCGGAATGGCCCTGCTTATCGCGGCGCTTGCGGCAAAAGGAAAAAGCACCATTCAAAATATTTCACAGATTGACAGGGGATATTTTCAAATTGACGATCGTCTTAAAGTGCTGGGCGCGCATATTTCCCGAAACGCGGAGCGACGAAGGAAATAATGGTGGTTGAACAAGTATGAAAAACGCCCTGGCGCTTGCGCTTCTGGTCCTGACGACGCTAGAATGCGCGGCCCCTATAAAGCAGTTTTATCCCGGCGCGTATTTTCCCGAAGACCGTATTTATCAAAACAAAGCCATAGGATTTTCGTTCGCTTTTAGAGGAAATTGGGAAATTTCAACGGATCCTAACGAAATGCGGGAACATAAACAATATGTAAAGGAATTGCACACATTAGGAGCCGAACTTCTTTTTATGGGAAATACCGTTGAAAAGACCCAGGGAACGCGGGGGATTATTTTCAACCTTAATAAATCGAACAGGGAATATGCCGAATATATCCGCAAAATCAACAGCACAAACCAACAAATTGATTCCGGGCTGACCGATTGTGACATAGCAAAAATGCCCATGGTAAAATGGCTTTATGAGAAAGACGGGTTCCGGTTTGTCGAGTTTTTTGTAAAGGTCGACACGTATAATGTAAGGATAGCTTTTTGGACGACGCCGGATTTGTTCCCGAATTTTTTACCAATATATGAAGAAATAATGGAAACGTTTACCATTACAGGACGAAATTAAAACCATGTTTCAGGACAAAATAGTTTGTATAACCGGAGGGTCTCGCGGTATCGGACGGGCAGTTGTCGCCGAATTTTCGCGCAAGGGCGCAACGGTATATTTTACCTACCATCTTCATGAAGAAGCGGCGCAGGAAACACAAAAGCAGTTTGGCGCGTGTAAAATCAAATGCGCCCAATCGGACCAAAAAGAAATTGATAAAACAGTTGAACTCATGTATGAACGTCACGGCAAAATCGATGTCCTTGTCAATAACGCGGGAATTTCCATTGACCAGTATCTCATGATGATGCCGTCGGACGATTGGATGAGGGTGATGGACACTAATATCAACGGGGCCTACAGATGGGCAAAAGCCATATGCCGGCATATGCTTTCGGCAAATAGCGGCGCCATAATTAATATTGCCTCTATTTCGGGTTTTGTAGGTATCGGCGGTCAAACTAATTATGCGGCGTCAAAAGGGGCCCTCATTGCATTTACCAGGAGCCTGGCGGCGGAACTGGGGCCCAAGGGCATTCGTGTCAATGCCGTCGTACCGGGATTTATCGATACCGACATGACCGCAAAAATGCCCCGTCAGATAAAACTGCGGAACAAAGACAGGATTTTGCTCAAGCGTTTTGGTTCACCCCAGGAAGTTGCGCATGTCGTGTCTTTTTTAGCCTCGGATAAATCTTCATATATCGTTGGCCAGACAATTGTTGTTGATGGCGGATTGTCCTCTACCGTACCGTAGGTTATGAATACCGCATTTCTATTTCCGGGCCAGGGCTCACAGCACGTAGGCATGGGGCGTGACCTTTTCCAGAAAAGCGCAGGATTTAAATCCCTGGTCCAATGCGCGAGCGATCACACCCGTGAAGACTGCGAAAGAATCTGCCTTTACGGTCCGGATAAAAAACTTTTAAGGGCCCGCGTTCTTCAACCTCTTCTCGTTGCTGTTTCGCTCGGATATTTCCAATGCGTGAAGGAACAAGGAATTAAGGCCGGTGTCGTCCTCGGTCATTCGCTCGGCGAAATCACGTCACTGGGAGCATGCGGGACCGTGACGCATGAAGAAGCGGTTGCAATTGCGGCTAAACGCGGGGAACTTATGGACGAGGCCGCGTCCCGATGCGACGGAACAATGATGGCGGTTCTATCGCTTTCGGCGGAAAAAGCCCAAATCATCCTCGCGGAAATGGCCTCCGCCGACGCCATTGTATTTGCAAATGATAATGCGCCCAATCAAGTCGTTGTATCGGGAGACAAGGCGGCGCTCAGGAAGTTTTCGGAGCTTGTCGCCCATGGAAAACAAGGCACCTGCGCCATGCTTCAGATTGCCGGACCGTGGCACAGCCCTTTCATGCGGTTCGCTCAGGAGCATTTTGAGCAATGGGTGCGGGATATCGCTTTCAATAAGCCACAGGTTCCCCTTATTTTAAATGCGACCGGCCGGGAGGAAAGTGATGCCGATAAGATTAAACAATGTATTATCAAACAATTGACGCATCCGGTATTCTGGCGTCAATGCATGGAAGAGCTGAAAACCAGAGGGGTAGACACGATTCTGGAGATCGGTCCCGGCCGCGTCTTATCGGGATTAGTTCGTGCAAATAAATTTCCTCGGAAAACGGCAATCTACAATATTAACAATCTTCGAGGCCTGGAGCGCGCCATTGAAGGTATTGCAAAAACAAGTGGAGACGCTCATGTTCCCTGAGCGGAGCCGAAGCCCGCGTTACTGCTTCTTGCCTGCGCTATCGCTTCGGCAGGCGTATATAATTCAGTTACAAAGACTAACCTGCCTAAGGGCAGATAAGTTACTGTAGTCAGGAATTATCTACGCGTGCCGCATAGATAATTCAGACACGGTAACTAAACTACCGGAGGAGGGAAATACCGGTCGAGTCGTGAAAAGAGCGATTTGTCGCCTTCAAGCTCGATCTGATGGTTTGCAAGTGCGTCGCGCACATTGATCTGGCGCATGAAAACATTCGCCCATATTTCCGAAGAACACCTGACCCGAAGATCGGGCGACCCGGTTTTTTCTTCCGTCAACGAGCAGGAACCCTTATTGACGGTTAACCGGTAATAAAGTCCTTTATCGGGAAAATCGAACTGAAAGACAGCCTTGAGTTTTGCCGTTGCAAGTGGATCGATGCTGCGAGCCATTTCCCGCATAAGGATACGAACGTCTCTGGTAACGCGTTGCTGCAACCCTTCAAGGTCATTCGCGTTTTTCTCCATGGCGACCGCATGTTCCCAGTAGATATTTGAATAGTGCTGGAAATGCACCAGGTCGGAAGACAGGGGCAAGGCTGCTTGGTCAATGATTGCGTCGGAAATTGCGCCCCGGGAGACAAGCTCGTAGCCGGCCTTGATAAAAGCTGTTTCAACGAGTTTCACGGTTTTCGGTTTTGCAAACGTAAATTGAAGGAGATATGATTCGGGCCGGACGAGTATGCCGCACAGGTCGATGCTCATAGCGTTGCCATAGAGCTCGAAGTTTGACCGTATTGATGAAAAAATATCGTTGCCTTTGAAGGCGCCCACGACGATAGCCGCCATTTTTTTTGGCCACCTTTCAGGATATCGCAGGAGGTTTCCCATATGGCCACGGGAAGTAATGACAAACCCCGGCTGCGCCAGCGCCAGCGTTCGGTCGAGAAACACCTTCAAATGGCTATTGACCGAATAAGCATTGAGCGGGGAAGAAAAAACGATCGTGTCGGCATCAAGAAATTGTTGGAACAAACCTTCAATATCGTCTTTTAAAACGCATGTGCCGGGCGTTTGAATCCAGCAGCAATAACACCCCAGACAGTGTTTAAGGTCCTTATCGCAGAGATTGATGTCCGTAATATCGGCGCCGGCTTCCCGCGATCCCTTGATAAAAAGATCGGTCAACCGTTGGGTATAACCGTTTTTACGCGGATTGGAACGAAGCATCAGCAGCTTCATAGGGTTCTATCCACCATTGCAAGCGTTAAAAATCCTTTTGCGATCAGTTTTCTTCCGACGCAGGCCTCAACCGCATAGCGGTAGAGCGCCCCGAAATTCCGTTCAAACGTCGCCGAAAGCCGGATAGTATCGCCCGGAAGCGCCGGACTTGCATATTTCATGTCCGCCGCGGCCAAATAGAAAAGCTCGGGGTCTTTGGAATGCTTGTCCGGCTGTTTTTTTTTGCTGAGGCCCCAGAGAAGTCCGCTTGTTTGGGCCAGGGCGTCGGTAATAAGAACCCCTGGCATAATTGGCTTTTGTGGAAAATGGCCCTTGAAAAAAAATTCATCCGGGCTGATCTTCCTTTCGGCAATAATTGATTTGTCGGGGATCAAGTTTGTGACCTTGTCAACAAACAAAAACGGCGGGCGATGGGGCAGGATCGCACGGATGTCTTCGATGGTAAAAACGTTCTTATTGGACATGGTATATTGTAAAAAGAAGGGCTAAATTTCCCAAACGGTTCCTTGATCAAGAATTTTGATAATGTGCGCCATTTTGTCTCGCACGCGAAAGGCAAAATCTTCGGGCCCTTCGTTTTTTTCCGGAAGCATGGGCTCCAGACAACGAACCGTATAGGAAAATTTCTTTTTCGGAAAAATACTCCCTGGAACTTTTGCCATGAAAGGATAATCAGAATGAACAATTATCGGAAACACCGTAATATTCATGTCGGAAGCCAGCCGAAACGCCAATTCTTTGAATGGCAGAAGCCGTCCGGACGAAGCGCGAGTGCCTTCAGGAAACACTAAAAGATTTTTTCCATTGGCGATTAGCTCCCGGCATTTGCTTAAGGCGGCCGCCAAGGTCCGTGGTGATTCGGAATCAATGGATATGAAATCGAGATATTTGACGAATGCGCTGTAAATAGGGAAACGGGTATAAGTGGATTTTATGAGAGCGCACGTATTTTTCAAAATAGAAAGCAGAAGTAATGCATCGAGCCTGCCGCGGTGGTTCGCGACATATAAAGAAGCTTTTTTAGAATAAAGATTTCCAAATCCTGAAATCTCGACGATGGAATATACTTGCAATAAAGGCAGCAAACATCGTGTAAGAAAATACACATACCCATGAAAAACATTCCGCAGAATACGATTTCTAAGCGAAGCTGAAAAGATGAAAAGCAGAAAAAAGGGCATGATAATAGCCATAAAACCAAGAATTGATAGAAAATGGCATGTATATCCTATCGAAGTAAGAAACACTCTAATCCAATAGGGAAAGGAATGATATTTGGTTTTCACAAAAAATTGCACAGCGCGTTAAAAAGAATATTTAGACTCTTTTAAATAGGGAAGCTTTTTATCTTTTTCGGAAAGGACAGGATTTTTGACGGGCCATTGTATTCCGATGGCAGGGTCGTCCCACCGGAGGCCCGAATCATGCTGGGGAGAATAATAATTATCAACTTTATACAAAAACTCCGTCCGTGGAGACATGGTGCAAAACCCATGGGCAAATCCTTGAGGGATAAAAAGCATTAAAAAATTACTTTCAGTTAATTCAAAGCTCTGCCATTGCCCGAAAGTTGAAGAATTTTTGCGAAGATCGACGATAACATCGAAAACCGACCCGCGGATTGTTCGGACCAGTTTGCTTTGGGCCATGGGCGGATTTTGAAAATGCAGGCCCCTTAATACGCCTGTTTCCGCGGACATCGAATGATTGTCCTGAACAAAATTGTGGGGAATTCCGTGTTTCTGGAATTCCTGCCAAGAATATGATTCCAAAAAGAAACCCCGCACATCGCCGTGGACAATGGGTTTTATCAACCAGGCATCGTTAAATTTTGTTGTAATAAATTCCATGATCATTTTACTAGCGCTCGCCTGACGCGAGCCGTTGAAGATACGCTCCATAACTATTTTTTTTCATAGGCCGGGCCAAAGTCAGGAGCTGATCCTTGGTAATATAACCGCCCCTAAAAGCTATTTCCTCGGGACACGATACTTTCAGTCCCTGCCGCGCTTCTATGGTTTCCACGAAATTCGACGCCTGAAGCATGGATTCGTGCGTGCCGGTGTCGAGCCAGGCGATTCCCCTTCCAAGCACCATGACTTCCAAATCTCCGGCGGTCAGATATATCCGATTAAGGTCGGTGATTTCCAATTCTCCCCGCGCCGAGGGTTTTAGGGAAGCGGCGAATTCCGAAACATGGTTGTCGTAAAAGTAAAGTCCTGTAACGGCTATGTTTGATTTTGGTTCCGTGGGTTTTTCCAAGATCCTCAGCGGCCTGTTGGCGCTGTCGAGCTCCACGACGCCATAACGCTCCGGATCATTGACGCGATACCCGAAAATGGTGGCGCCTTTTGTTTTTAAAGCGGCTTTTTTTAATAGTTCTACATACCCGTGTCCCCAGAAAATATTGTCGCCAAGAACAAGCGCGACCGAATCCTGACCGATAAATTCTTTGCCTATGACAAACGCCTGGGCAAGGCCCCCGGGATTCGGCTGTATTGCGTAAGAAAATGTAAGGCCCCATTGTTCGCCGGTCCCGAGCAAGCGTTTAAAAGCCTGATTGTCCTGGGGGGTTGTTATAATGAGAATGTCCCTGATTCCCGCAAGCATGAGAACGCAGAGCGGATAGTAAATCATCGGCTTATCATAAACAGGCAGCAATTGCTTGGAAACGGATATGGTTACCGGAAACAAACGGGTGCCTAAACCGCCGGCGAGAATAATACCTTTCATAAGAGACCTTTTGGTAAAAGCAATACTGCGGGGAAAAATATATCTCTATAAAATAATAAGGGGCGTTTATGAAAAACGCCCCTATTAAAATAATAAATAACGGCTAACTGGTTAGAAATATATTGCTAATGTTAAGATGCCTGCTGAAGAAATTCCGAAAGTTGATGTGCCGCCCTCTTTTGTAGTAGTTGTAACAGCGCCTGTAGTAGTTTGTTGGTCGTACGGTGAATTCAAGGAATATCCAAGTTGGTATTCAGCGCTAAGGCTAACTTCTTTTGTTATAAAAAATTCGATTCCGGCTAAACCACCGACACCGAAATCAAAGCCCGCGTCATAAGGAACTCCAGCGATAGTGGTCCCGGTACCAATATCTTTAACGATTGTTTGTGTGTAAACGGCAGGAGGAGTTGCATTGCCCGCAGATTTCAGTTGTGTTGAAGTTGAGGAAAAACCTATGCCGCCGCCAACATACGGGCTTACCCGCGTTTTAAGTAGATGGTATTCTGCTGCAACGGAGAGCCCCAATTGCGTGGCCGAGTTTGAGCCGTCTGTTTCTACCTGACCAGGACCAGGAGGAGTAGCGGGTGTAATTGTTTGACTTGCCGTTGAAAATTGGAGACTGCCACGAAGCGCCAAAACATCCGTTAAAAAATATTTGGCACCAAAACCCCCATCAAAAGCGTTCGCTCGTAAAGTTGACAAACCGTCGAACGAAAACAACACGGCCTTGGAGTTTAATCCTACTGAAGATCCTACATCATCGGCCGAATACGTTGACAAAGGAATCATCGCACAAAACAGCAGGGCGAACAGTCTGTTCGACCGCATTATCTTCCCGTTGAAATTAAAATGGTGCTTCATAACAAACTCCTTTAAAAATGGTTTATAGGAATTATGTCCGCTTACTATACGTATTAAAATCATATTCACGCGCGAGCAAGTCAATAAAATTACTCGCCCATGACTTGAATGAATATAGAACGCGATCTGCCTCGGTTATCGTGGTCGATGACCACGACCTGCTGCCAGGTCCCAAGAACCATGTTCCCCTGTGAAACGGGAACGGTTATACCCGGACCCATGAGCGTCGCCCGGATGTGGGAAAACCCGTTGTCGTCGCCCCAGGTCCGCGAATGTCGGCTTTCGAGGGTGGAAGGGACGATCTTTTCCAGTTGGTCCCGCACGTCCTGAACAAGGGCCGGTTCATATTCCATGGTTGAAACGGACGCCGTTGACCCGACGACAAAAACATTTACCAGCCCGTTTTTTATGCCGGACTTCCGCACGACAGCCCCGACATCATCGGTAATATCGATAATGTCGGAATGTCCCTTGGTCCGGACCGTTATTTGTTCCCCGAAAACCATGGGAATAAATATAAAATGGGTCCGCGCTTATATCAGTTATATTTTATTTAAAATGGAGACAATCATGGATCAAAAC
>JBAVGL010000309.1:0-1945 GCA_049684795.1 Chitinivibrionales bacterium
CTTCAATATGTCCTGAATTATAATGCAGATATACGACCGACATCACTGCTCGGTTTGCCCGAAGATGCCCAACTGTATGGAAAAGTTGCGCACGAAGTCCTGGAGCGATATCTTACAAGCTGCAAAAAGTGGCCTGATCCGAGCGAAGCAGGTAAAGAGGCCGGAATACTGTTTGATAAATATATCCAGGAAGAAGCGAGCATATTGCTTTTGCCGGGATGCGACGCTGAGCGGGCCAGGTTGAAGGCGGCAGTCATGGCCTCTGCCAGGGTCCTTGCTGACATTTTAAAAAATGGAGGCTATGAGGTTGAAGGTGTTGAAACCGAAATCAAAAAAGATACCGGCGCCGGTCCTGTACGGGGATTCTGTGATTTGATATTACGTAAGATCGACGGTTCGGGAATACTCGACCTTAAATGGTCCGGAGGAACGTATCGCAGAAAACTTCTTGAGAAAGGTATGGCAACCCAGCTTGCCGCCTACTCACGGATGTCGGAAAAATATCCTCCCACGGGTTTTTTCATTATCAAGAACGCCACACTTTTGACCATACACCCGGAGGCTTTTCCCGGCAGTATGGCAATAAAAGGACCGCGTGAGAAAGATGTTTGGAAAACCGTGGAAGACGCGGTGGCGGGGGTCCGAAAAGAGCTGGCTTCCGGCAAGGTACAGGTCGGAATTCCGGAAGAAGAGTCGGGAACTTGGCTCTCCATGCTGCCTGCAAATTGCACCTATTGCGGATACGGATTGTTCTGTGGGGTCAAGGAGAAAAATCCATTATGACTAATATAAAAATCATCGGCGCCGGTGCAGGAACCGGAAAAACATTTCGTCTTTCGCAGGAGGTAAGTGATGCGGTACTCAAACGCGGCATACGACCTGCGAATATTGTCATCACAACATTTACCCGGAAAGCCGCGTCGGAACTTTTGAGTCGGGTCGGCCAAACGCTTATTAAAAATGGCGCTCCGCGTGAAGCAAACCTTCTTCGCCAAGCCTTGATCGGGACTATAAACGGAGTATGCGGCAGCCTGCTTGAACGTTTTGCGTTCCATGCCGGGCTTGCAGTGCGGCAGAGAGTCATTACTGAGGACGAAGAGAAAATGTTCTTTTCCAAGGCAATGTCCCAAACGATCACACCTGAGCTCTCGATGGAGATGGAGGAACTGGATAGAATAATGTCGTCGGCCGGGAAAAGAGGCGATGACGATCGAAGCTGGCAGGACCATGTTGAAAAAATTGCTAAAACAGCCCGAATGAACAGGATCATGCCGGAGGCACTAAAAAATCAATGGGCGGAAAAAAGCATTTCATTGATTACAGATACTCTCGGGGCCCCGCAGGGATCGCTTAAGCAGTGCGTTACTGAGGCAAAGAGGGCATGCGCGGAAATCGAAGCCATCGTACAATCAGGTCAGGATACTCAAAAGAACACGGCGGCCGCATTAGAGTTCCTGAGAACATTTATTTCAATATCCGGAAAGGGCAATGCCGTGCCTTGGCAGAATTTTCAGAAGCTTGCCGTGTTGAGCGCGGGAAAGCGCGGCGTAAACGCCGACAGCCATCTGCACAATCTAAGGCTGCTCGCCGCGGATCATTGCACCTGGCCCGAGTTCAGGGAGAGCATCGAACGATATATCCAAAGGATTTTTGAAAGTGTAGCAACGGCGATTGATCAATATCAGAAGTTCAAAACGGAAATGGGGCTGATTGATTTTACCGATCAGGAGACGCTCGCACTTGATCTGCTGGAAACAAATGAGGAGGCCAAGGCGCAGCTTAAGGAGCAACTCGATCTCGTGCTGGTGGATGAGTTCCAGGACACGAGCCCCGTGCAGCTCGCCCTGTTCCTGCGTCTTGCGGAACTGGCAAAAGAATCGGTATGGGTGGGCGATCCGAAGCAGGCGATTTACGGTTTCCGGGGTACCGATCCCCAGCTCATGAT
>JBAVGL010000310.1:0-2034 GCA_049684795.1 Chitinivibrionales bacterium
ACGGTTGCGTCTCAGGCCACATTAACAAGAACCAACTATCAATTCGCCGGGTGGAACACGAAAGCCGATGGCAGCGGAACAAGCTATGCCGCGGGCGCCATGGACACCATCGGTCCGGCCAATGACACCTTGTTTGCAAAATGGGCCGCTCTGTCCGATGCCGATGGAAATGTCTATACCACGGTCACAATAGGCGCCCAAACGTGGATGGTGCAGAATCTTAAAACTACTACTTACAACGATGGAACTTCAATACCATTGGTAACGGATTCAATTGCTTGGTTTAACCTTTCTACACCGGGGTATTGCTGGTATAATAATGATGTTGCTAATAAAGCCACTTATGGCGCTTTATATAATTGGTATACCGTAAATACCGGTAAACTTGCTCCTGCCGGCTGGCATGTTCCGACTGATTCAGAGTGGACTGTTCTTTTTACGTATCTTGGCAGTGATACCCTCGGCAACGCTGGAGGGAAGCTAAAAGAGGCCGGAACCCTTCATTGGCTTTCTCCCAACACCAATGCTACTAATGAAAGCGGGTTTTCAGCGCTTCCGGGAGGGTTTCGAGTACCTTTGAGCAGTTATTCTATTTTTAACAATATGTCAACCGATGGAGTCTGGTGGAGTTCTACTAGGTATATTAGTGACCCCTCAATGTCGGATGATATCGATCTTCGTTCTTCATCTGGATATATTTACCCGGGCTACGCTTTACCGATTACGGGAAATTCAGTACGGTTGATTAGGAATTAAGCATTTGTCTGATGACTACTTGATGGGTCAGCTACAGACACTAATTGGCCTTCAGCAACCTCCGTGTAGAGCGACAATTCCCGACGGTCAGCTCCATCAAATAATTCCCGGCGCAAACGCTTTTCCCACGAAGGTTCGTTCCGTCCCAGACAATCGAATTCATGCCCGCTACGGCGCGCCTGTTCTTGACCGCTGCAACTAAACGGCCCTTAACGTCGTACAGCGCAAACTCCGCGCTTGTCGGAGATTCGGCCTCAAAGGTGATCCGGTATCGATGGCCTCCGGCCAGCGGCACGATGGTGAGTGCCGGCGCACTGCGCCTGGGGCCGGATAAACGGCCCGCCGCCGTCATCCCCGTGTCAAGCACCAGGACCTTCGACACGAACGCGCCGAGAGAAATGCTTCCGGTGACAAGGTTGCCGTCGAGGTCGCGGTAGCGGCGGTTTTGCAGGCTGTAAGCCTGCGTCAGGGCCGTGGCGTTGTAGAAGAGCGGCGACTGCTGCTGCGAGTCCTGCACCGCGACCCGCACCGGGATAATGCTCACGTTGTCAAGCCAGTAGACCGAATCGGCCTTCGTGTTGGAAAAATCGACCCTGCTTTGGGCATCGGTCGTGTCCGCGAAAAAAACGCACGAATAATTCTGACGGGCGTTGCGCATGATAAAATACTTGTCAAGGCCTATTGCGGCCCACGGCGTATGCGCCTGACGCGCGATCGTCTGCAGCGAGGCGGTCGGATTCAGCGACAGCGCGCTGAAACTCAATTCGTATGCCTGGTTCGCCGCCAGCGCAAAGCTTGACGGATAGACAAGGCACGCGGCCGCCGCGGAATCATTGTCGTATGCGATTCTCATGCAGCCGGAATCAAGCCCGGCGCTTTTTGCCCAGGAAATCTGGACTGCCGCGGGCCAGCCGGACCAGGGCGAAACCGAACTGGCGAATGCGCCGTTGGCGACAATGTTTGCGCCCAGCGTGTCGAGCACTTGGTACCGCGATAAACTCTTCAAACTGATTTTCGAATGCGCGTCCTGCCCCGTTACGGCTTGCCAGCCATTCAGGCCGTAGCCCGATCCATTCATAGTAATGATAATGTCGCCGTAAGGGTTGCAGTAGTAGTTGCTGTCCGTTGTGACGAGCAGGGCCGTGGCCACCGGGGAGTTTTCGAAGCAGACCTGCTGGTCCGACAGTGAATAGAATATATTGCCTTTCGCAACATTTCCCCGCACATACCCGGCCGCGTCGGTGGACGATTCGTCGAACCCGAATTGAACCTTATTAT
>JBAVGL010000311.1:0-2743 GCA_049684795.1 Chitinivibrionales bacterium
CTTCGTTTCTTGTCTGAATCATCATTTTTCAAAGAATCGCTTTGGGTTTCCAATGCATGGAGCCTTTCGTCAATGTCGATTTTTTTTCCTTCTTTTCTGTTTTTCAAGAGCAAAAAGTTCCTCATCATTTCCGCGCCGGTCTGCTTGTACCTGATGGGGAAAGAAAGCTCGACCACGATTTTCCATTTTGCAAACCAAGGGTCAAAGGGGTCGGTTACACCCCGCAGGTGCTCATCATAAAACGGGTCTCCGGGCTTTATTTGAGAATTGGCCAAAGCGGCCCTGTCCGCGGCGGTCATGCTCGATCCCACGTTCGCGCTTACAAGAAGGGGCAGCGAACCCGACAACGTCATCCCGTTTTCATAACGTATTCGCCCTCCCAGCGTAACGTACATGG
Organism: Chitinivibrionales bacterium; assembly: GCA_049684795.1. GTDB lineage: Bacteria > Fibrobacterota > Chitinivibrionia > Chitinivibrionales > FEN-1185 > JBAVGL01. The sequence continues at coordinate 398 of JBAVGL010000311.1, forward strand.
GGTTTTCCCAAAAAAACACCTCACACACGTGCTGGAAACCGGAAGCGTCAAGCCCAACAATTTTTTTAGGACCCATGAGATTGTTAAAGGCTTCCAAAGAATATTCGGCGAACAAATCAAATCCTAACCCGACATATCCCAGACCCGCGTCAAATAGATATTGCGGCAAAATATATGAAGCACGGGCAAAAGGAATTCTCATCCCCGCGTTAAGGTCTATTTTTAAGGGCAACCAGGAATATTCTGAAATAAAATCCATGTCATGGATGATTTTAAACTGAAAATTGCCGCCCTGGACGATGTAACCCTCGGGAGCGAAACCAGTGCCTCCAACTCGATACCCGGATAGCGAAGGGAACTCGGGTTGGCTGTTGTAAATCCATTTGCACTCCAGTCCATAGCCTCGAAACCTGAGCTCCTTGTTGTTGGGCACGGTAAACCTTGCGCCGGCCGCAACATTGCCGAACTGAAACCATTTGTGCCAGGGATAGGACAAAATCCGCGATTCAACCAAGAGCGACATGAAATTGCTGACCCCTGTTTCCGAAGCAACTTCCAAAAAGGGAAATGCCCTTGGATTTCCGGTACTATCGGGGCCATTGTCCCAAAGAAATCCTATGCCCCGCACCGTCGCCCAGGTATTTCCGCCTCCGATAGTATTGGAACTGACGCATTGATAAAAGCCTTCGGCCCTGTCTCTTTTGGGCCCCTGGGCCATGGTAAGTGATATGATTAAACATATGCCGCTGGAAACGATTACCATGTATTTCATAATTTGTAACCCGGTTTATTGATCATTGCGATTTCCCGCCAGCCGAAGATGCGGTATCCAGCAGTGCCGGCGCTTTAGGTTGCGCTTCCAGGTCCAATTGCTTGAAAAGCGCTTCAACTTCATCCATCTTCTTTTGAGTTTCTTCCCGCCGTTTTTTCATGGCTTCCTTACTGTCCGAATCCAAGGCGTCAAGACTGTCCTGCGGGCCCATTAACGCTGCGCTCATGTCGCTTATCAGGTTCTTTCCGGTTGCGACCCTTTTTTCAAAAGAATCGCTTTTCTTTTCCTTTTTCCGTTCCATGAATATCAAGGTGCGTATTGCTTCCGTATTCGTCTCCCTGAACAAAAGCGGAGCCTCGATCTTTATGGATATTTTAAACAATTCCGGTTGCAACGGGTTATCCTCTTTTGTATTCTCAAATAGCGCCAGCTTGACCGCCCCCACAACGCTAAACCTGCCAAACAGGCGATACCTGCCCCCGGGTTCTATCCAGAAATAGCTTTGTTTGTATGAAGCGTCTCCCGGCCCCAGTCTGCTGCTTTTTTCCTTATAAAACCCTGCCCCGGCGCTTGCAAATGCGCTGTGCTGGAACATCTTCCACTCGAGAGCCGCTTTAAGTGAAATCTGATCATATGTTGGAAGCAGATCAACATTATCAACCATTCCGAGGGACAAATACATTTTAAAAGGAAGAATCTTAGACAACGCCAGCCAATCGAGGTCGGCGAGAAACGATGGAAACAAGTACGGATTGTACTCCGGTTTGTCCGCCTGCGCGGTTGAACTTAATGTGTCCGGCGCGCTCGAAAGAAAAAGGTCGGCACTCAGCGCCATGCCGAAAAACCTGAGATTGTCATTGCCGGGCATAGTGATCTGCAGGTGCGCTTCCACGGGACCTATAAAAGATTTGGAAACGGGAATGAATTGCCCAGTCAACTGCATCATATCGGAAATACCGATCCGAGCGCCGAGGATCGGATCGAACATGAAACCCGAAAGACTGTAGCGTTCGTCAGATGCAATAAAAAGATCAATATTTCCATTGCCCATTGCGTTGGAGGCTGGAATGCTTAATGTTCCCTCATCGCGTCCGCGGTTTACCGTTTGACCGGACGCCACAATAAACATAAGCACAACGCCGATTACCGTAATCGGCACGGTTGATTCAAACGCATGCATTATTCGCGTATACATTGCATTTCACTTTGGACCTTGTAAGGACTCCTCAAATGATTTTTCAACACGGCCGTTTGTCGGCAGCAACGTCGACTGGTTAAATCGTTTACCGTTGCGTTTGAGTTCATGCTTGAATTCTTTCAATGCTTCTATTTGTTCGTCTGAAAATAAACGCCACCCACTATGGTTTCTCAATTCTTCCATGCTCAAACTAGGTTCATTTACCCATCGCTTAAGCGTGGAAATTGAAACCCGCAATCTTTTTGCGGCCTGGCCACACGTAACGTAATTTTCCATTTTTCATCACCTCCTTTAATCCAAAAGCTATTTAAGTCTCTGTAGCTGAATTATATACGCGTCTGGCGTATATAATTCCTGCGTACAGCGACTTATCCAC
>JBAVGL010000312.1:0-20774 GCA_049684795.1 Chitinivibrionales bacterium
ATCTTGATCACTTCGCCGGTGGTCAAAACAGCATGCTTTTTGGCAGGTCCGAAATTGTTCTTATTAATTTTGCTCATTTTATCTTCCTTTAGTATTCATGTGGATTAATTTCAAGCACGTATAGCGTTACAATATCTTTGTGTTCCCTGTTTCTCTCCTTTTTCAACAGAGATTTGGCACAAGCAAAACATTTAAAAATTGTTCTAACGCTCTTTTGCTATTTCAAATAGTTCTATTGGCAGGTATTTTTTATAATTTTTAAAATCCAAATCCGTTGTAAATATTTCAAGGTTTTCTAAATATGCAACAGAACAAATTAAAAAATCGGTGTTTGAACCTTGAATACCCTTTTTCATGCACAAATTGCAAAATTCCGCCGCTTTGATGAAATGGTTCGAAGTTAACGGGGCATCTTCAAAAGGAGATAAGTGTTCTTTGAGGGATTCAAACTGGGTTTCCTTGGATATTCCGGAAAGAATTTCCTGACGAATAGGTCCAATGATTACTAACCGGCCATCTTTAATAATTTCTTTTAATTGTATTTCAATTTCTACATTCGGATTTTTATGGCGAAGCGCACAAGACCAAACACAGGTATCGACTAAAACTTTCACCGTGTTCTCGCCTTTTTATAATTATACTTTTCATTAAATTCGATGCGCCCGAACAGGTCAAGAATCCTCAGTTGTTTTTTATGCGCTATGTACTCCTTTAATGCAATCATTACCGCTTCTTTTTTTGTGCGATGATGACCGATTTTTTGCGCTTGAATTATCAGGTTATCGTCTAAGGCCAAATTCGTCGCCATGGTAATTCCCTTTCTACACATAATATAACACATTAGATTGTGTAGAACAAAGTTATTTATCATTTAGTCATGATATAGTGAAACTGGAGATTACAGAGCAGCCTTCTTAAATGCGCGAACGCTCCTGGCGATCTTTGCCAGCATCGTTTTTTTATCCGGCAGGTTTTTTTCTATAATATCCACCAGCGCGCTTCCAACAATTGCACCGTCGGCGCCGGCTTTTTTGACAAGTGAAACATGTTCCGGTTTCGAAATGCCGAAGCCCACACACAGCGGTTTTACGGTGACCGCGCGAAGCCTGGATAGCGTTCCCTTGACGCCCGTGTCCATATCGGCCTGGATTCCGGTGCTGCCCAGCCTGCTGACAACGTACACAAATCCGGTTGTTTTTCCGCAAATCATGCGCATGCGTTTTTGAGGGGTAAGCTCGGAAACAATGAAAACCGATTGCACGTCATATTTCTCCATCGCATTGAGCATTTCGCCGGATTCTTCCGGCGGCATGTCGGCAATGAGAATGCTGTCGATGCCCGCATCGGCGGAGCGTTTGCAAAATGCGTCATAGCCCAGGTGAAACGCGGAATTCGCGTATATGAGCACGCCGATGGGGACTTTGCTGTAATCGCGGATGTTGCGCACTATTTTGAAAAAACCCGCATGGTCCAATCCGGCGGCGATTGCCCTTTGGGCGGCGCGCTGGTTAATCGGCCCGTCGGCCACCGGGTCGGAAAACGGATATCCTATTTCCAGGATGTCCGCGCCCGCGTCGATATACGTTTTCAGGACCGCCTCGCTCGTTGAAATATCTGGGTCGCCGGCCGAGGCGAACGCGATAAACGCCATTTCCTCATTTTTCTTAAGCCGGTCAAACGTTTGATCATACCGGTTCATATGTTTTTCCCTAACCCACAAGGTGGATAAGGTTCTGTACGGATAATTATCTACGCCTGCCTACCGAAGCGATAGCGCAGGCAGGCGTTCATAGTTCGCCTACAGAACCTAAATAATCGGCAACGTGAAAAATGTCCTTGTCTCCCCGGCCGGAAAGATTGACAATTAATATTTTCTTTTTGTCCATCAGCGGCGCTTTCCTTATGGCGTACGCCACCGCGTGGGAAGACTCCAGCGCCGGAATGATCCCTTCGTGCTCGCAGAGCATACGAAAGGCATCGACCGCTTCCACGTCCGTCGCATAAGTGTATTTTACCCGGCCGGATTCAAACAGCGACGAGTGCTCCGGCCCGACTCCGCTGTAGTCAAGCCCGGCCGAAATAGAATGCGTGTTGGCGATCTGGCCGTTCTTGTCCTGCAGCACGTACGACAACGATCCGTGCAGAATGCCTTTCCGGGATTTCCTCGAAGGCGTCAGGCGCGTCGCGTGTTTTCCGGTTGAAAGGCCTTTGCCGCCCGCCTCGACCCCGGTTAACCGGACCGATTTCTCCTTTATAAACTCCGTAAAAATGCCTATGGCGTTCGACCCGCCGCCCACGCAGGCGGCAATTTCATCGGGAAGACGGCCGGCCTGCTCGATGATTTGCTTCCTCGTCTCTTTGCCGATAACGGATTGAAACTCCTTGACCATGGTCGGAAACGGGTGCGGTCCAAGCGCGGAGCCGAACACATAGTGGGTCGATCTGCACGATTGCGTCCAGTCGCGCATGGCCTCGTTGACCGCGTCTTTCAGGGTCTTTCCCCCGCTTTCCACGGGAATCACGCGGGCGCCGAGCAGGTTCATCCTAAACACGTTCGGCCTCTGCCTTGCCATGTCAACAGTCCCCATGTAAATGTCGCACGCAAGCCCCAAAAGCGCCGCGGCCGTCGCCGTCGCCACGCCGTGCTGTCCGGCGCCGGTCTCGGCAATAACACGCTTCTTGCCCATGTAGCGCGCCAGCAGCGCCTGCCCCAGGGAGTTGGTGATTTTATGCGCGCCGGTATGCAACAGGTCTTCACGTTTCAAATAGATCCGCGCCCCGCCGAGCTTTTTTGTCAAGCCCTGCGCGAAGTACAGCGGCGTCGGCCGTCCGCAATAATCGCGCAGAAGGCCTTCGTATTCCGCCCTGAGTTTTTTGTCCTTTTTCGAGGCGGCATAGGCCTTTTCTACTTCGTCAAGTACCGGCATGAGCGTTTCAGGGGCGAACTGTCCGCCGAAGCCGCCGAAATACCCTTTTTGTTTTTCAATCTTCATGCGATTCTCATTTTCAGGTTAACGTATGATTTTAATCAACCGGTCCATCCGTAAGAAACCGATCCCCTTTTCAGGATGCCGCATGGACCACAGCACGCAGACGACCCGGCCTTTTATTGACGCGGCCCTTACCGGGCCAAAGTACCGGGAGTCAAAGCCTTTACACCAATCATCGGCCAATACAAAAACAAAGTTCTCTTTCAGGCAGTATCTGAAGATACGCACCCCGTTTTTAGAAAGGCTCAATGTCAGCGCAATATCTTTTCCGTTGAGGGCATGTGAAAAATATTCTTTTAACCTGCCCCAGAAAAACCAGTCGTATTCAAACTTTTTCGGTATCGCTTCCAGCGCGCCATTATAGAGGGGAAAGCTGGTGATCTTAAAATCGTTGGAAGGTTTCCCGTCGATGAACAGGTCCGCCCGCACGTGACACGCGGCGCCCGGGTTTTCCTGTTGTATCATCGCGCAGGCGTAAAAAAAGTCCCGAAGCGAAAGCGAATCGAGGTCGATCGTATCGCCTCTCCGGGGCAATCGATACGGTTCCATGGAATCACGCGGGGCGAAATCAATGGGCAGCACGTCCTCGGAAGCGAGCAACGTCCCGAGAGTCGTGCCCGGCTTGTTCATAACAAGGAACCTGCCCCCGCTTATGACCATGCTGTCGCCGGGCAGGCCGGCCACGCGCAAGCACTCCAGGCTTTTTGGAAACAGCGGGTGCTCAAAAATCACCGGAGCGCGCCGTGCGGGGACAATCATGCGCGTAAACGGCCAGAAGAACGGGACGCGAAGCAGGCACACCCTGTCGCCGTCAAGGAGCGCCGGAGACATCTGGTCCGTTTGTATCCGGACGGAATCGAGCAACAGGTATTTAACGGCCAGCGTAAGCGCGACAATGATGACGAGATATTTGACCACGCGGTATATGGTTATGCGCAGGTCCTTCGGCGCTTTGGCCCCATCGGTATAGTGCACCATACCTACTCCCGACTGAGGACCGCCAGAAATGCTTCCTGGGGAATTTCAACATTCCCGACCTGCTTCATGCGCTTCTTGCCCTCTTTTTGTTTTTCCAGGAGCTTGCGCTTCCGCGTGATGTCTCCTCCGTAGCATTTTGAAGTAACGTCTTTACGATATGCCTTTACCGTGGTCCGCGCGATGATCCTGGTCCCGATGGCCGCCTGAATTGCCACTTCATATTGCTGACGGGGAATAAGTTCCTTGAGTTTCGATGTTATTCCCTGGCCGTAGGAATAGGACTTTTCCCGATGGATAATCGCCGAAAACGCGTCAACGACCGTGCCGTTAATGAGAATGTCCATCTTGATGAGGTCGTCTTCCTGAAAACAATCGAACTCATAATCCATGGATGCGTACCCTTTTGAATAGCTCTTGAGCTTGTCGAAAAAATCGATGATGATCTCCGAAAGCGGGATCCGATAATGAATGCATACACGTGTCGATTCCAGATATTCCATGTTTCCCATCTGGCCGCGCTTGTCTTCGCAAAGCTTCATGATGGCGCCCACGAATTCCGTGGGAGTGATGATTTGCACCTTGTCGATGGGCTCGCTTACGGACTCCACATATTGGGCGGCGGGCAGTTTTGCGGGGCTTTCGATGAACATTTCGTCCCCGTTGGTCTGCCTGACCTTATACTTGACGTTAGGCACGGTGGTGATGATATTGACGTTATATTCCCTGAAAAGCCTCTCCTGGACCACTTCCATGTGCAAAAGCCCCAGAAAGCCCGCGCGGAACCCGAACCCCAGCGCGCCCGACGTTTCGGGCACATACGTAAGGGACGAATCGTTAAGCGTGAGTTTTTCAAGCGAGGACCGCAGGTTTTCGTAGTCGTCTTTGTCAACTGGATAGATCCCCGAAAATACCATGGGCTTGACTTCCTTATATCCGGCGACGGCCACGGCGGCGCCGTTATGCCTGGTCGTGATCGTGTCGCCGATTTTAAGGTCCGACACGGTCTTGATATTGGCAAGCACGTAGCCCACTTCACCGACCGCCAGCACGTCCTGCGGGACCCGGCCGAGCTGAAAATGCCCGACCTCGGCGACCTCAAATTCCTTTCCGGTGTTGATCATGCGGATCATGTCGCCAGCCTTTAATTTCCCCGAAAAGATCCGGACATAGGCAACCGCTCCCCTGAAGGAATCGAAGAGCGAATCGAAGATCAGGGCCGTAAGCCGCTCCTCCGCGCCTCCCGACGGCGGAGGAATATCGGCAACCACCCGTTCGAGAATTTCCGGCACACCCGCGCCGCTCTTTGCGCTGCAGCGGAGAATGCCCTCCGGCTTAACGCCCAAAAGGTCGCCGATCTGCCTGCCCACCTCGTCGGCATGGGACGATGGAAGGTCGATTTTATTCATGACCGGGATTATTTCCAGATCATTATCGAGCGCCAGATACACGTTGGTAAGCGTCTGCGCTTCAATGCCCTGGCTCGCGTCAACCACCAGGATCGCCCCTTCACAAGCGGCAAGCGAGCGCGAGACCTCATAGGAAAAATCAACGTGTCCGGGCGTGTCGATCAGGTTGAGGCAATACTGCCGCCCGTTTCTTGCCGTGTAGCTCATACGGACGGGGTGGGACTTGATGGTGATGCCGCGCTCGCGCTCCAGATCCATGCTGTCAAGGATTTGTTCCTGCATTCTGTCCTTGCTGACGGTCCCCGTGATTTCCAGAAAACGATCGGCGAGCGTGGATTTACCGTGGTCGATATGGGCGATAATACAGAAATTACGGATCAATTCGGTGTCGTGCATGCAATGAAAAATACACAATGCTCGCGGGGACTTTGGGGTTTTTGTGGGCTACCGCGTTTCAGGCGACAGGGCCTTTGCTATGTCGGAAGCAAACCCCGAAAGCGACGGGTCCCTGGCGCCCATGAGCAGCACCATATCTCCGGACATCACTTTTTCCTTCAGCATCCCGATGCATGCGGCGCGGTCGACGGGCGTGAACACCGTTCTCGACCTGCCCGCGACTCCCTGCGCCAGGTCGCCGGCGGAAACGTCCATCTGCGCGGTCCCTCCGGCATAATATATGGGAAGAATATAGAGCTCATCATTATTCGTCAAAACTTCCGAGAAGACCTTCACAAAATCATCTTTTAAGAACCGGGTCGGACCGAAGCCATGCGGCTGGAAAATCGCAAAAACCCTGCGGCACATCGCCTTGGCCGTCGTCATCGCCGCCCGCACTTTTTCAGGGTTGTGGGCAAAATCATCAACCACCCTGATCCCGCCGGCCAGGGTGACAATGCTGAACCTGCGTTTTACCCCTTTAAAGCGGCCGACAGCTTCGGCAAGGCGGAAATCCGGGCACCCGAAATAATCGCACACGCACAGCGCGGCAAGCACATTCAGGAGATTATGGTATCCGGGCAGCGGCAGTTCAAACAATGTCCCGCCTCTTAAGAACGTCACGAAGGGCGTGATCGTATCGATCCGGTCGGGTTTGTAGCGGGCAAGGATACTGGTTCCGAAGGTCGTTGAAATTCCCGCGAGTTTCAGCCCCTGGTCGTTTGCATTTGCGATAACATAGGTAGATTGGTCCGCCAGGGTCTCAAAAAGCCGCATGACCTCGTCCTGCGGCTTGTGGTCTTTCGAAATATTAAGGAAAACGCTCACTTCTGGCCTGTATTTGACCAGGCTGCCGTCGCTTTCATCAGCCTCAATTATTAAAATGTCGGAATCACCTTGAAAGGCATTGCCGACCAGCCCCTCTTCCTCGAGGCGGATCAGGCTCGCACCGGTGATAATCGACGGGCTTTTCCCGCACGAGGTCAAAAATTCAAACACCATGGCGGCAACGGTAGATTTGCCGCTGGTGCCCGCGATTGCGACGGTCCTTTTGGTATCGATCAGTGCGGCAAGCACATCGGAGCGATGAAAGACCGGAATGCGCAGGCTTCGCGCGGCAATTATGTCACGGTTATCCTCTTCAATAGCCGATGAAACCACGATCGCCCGCGTCGTTTCGGAAACCCCCGACCCGTCCTGCGGGAAAAAAACGCACCCGAGTTTCTCAAGCTTTTTCCGGAGGTCTTTCGTGTCACGGGAGTCCGCGAGCCGGTCGGACCCCGTAACCCCAATACCGGCCAGACGGCAATACTGGGCCACGGCACTCATCCCGGAGCCCAACATGCCCACAAAGTGGAGCGACGAGCAATCTATTCCATTAATTAATAAAGACAATGGCGCCCACCTCGATCGAGTCAAACACGCGAATGATATCGTCGTTTTTCATGCACACGCACCCCTGTGAAAGAGGCCGGCCGATACGGTCTTCGTTATTGGTCCCATGAATATAGATATAACGCTCGTATGAATCGATTCCTTTTCCTTTATTCAGTCCCTGCTCGAGACCTTCAAGGCGAAGAATGCGGGAAAGAATCAGGTTCTCTCCCGGTTTCCCAACAGGCCAATCTTCGCCCGTGTCAATACGGTCCCGGAAAATCCTTCCTGCCGGTGCGCCGTTGCCGATCTTTTCGCATACCCGGTGGACCCCGGGCGGGGTCATAAACGAGCCTTCTTTGTTTCCTGTTCCGAAACGCGATGTTGACACAGGAAACTCAAGTTTGGTGTTTTCATTATTAATAACCGCAAGGCGCTGGCGCGCCGTGTCAACCACGATATACCGATCGGGAACCGTGCCGCACACGCCGCGAATGTGAGCTCGCACATTTTCGAGATCTTCCCGTTTTTGCGCTATATCCCCGTCACGCACCGCGCCTCGCTCCGTCCCTTAAAGTAATTCTGGACATATCATCCTCAATAAAATATAATCAATACATTAAACATGGTTAAAATCTTCTTTTTTGACCAAGATTCCCTTGATTAAAATGACCTGCCTGCGCGAAGCGCCTCGGCAAAGGCAGGTTGTCATGATTTTGCTGAAGAAAAAGATTTTTCTGTTTTTTATTAGTGACTGAATTATCCATTATACTTAACAGCAAGGAACATGGTTATGACGCCCCAGAAATCAATACCTCCGTCCAACGAAGACACCTGGCGGATTTTCCGCATCATGGCGGAATTTGTCGAAGGGTTTGAGACCCTTTCAAAAGCAGGACCATGCGTCACGATTTTTGGATCGGCGCGCACCAAGAAAGACGACGCGTATTACGGGCTGGCCGAACAGGTCGCCCGCATTGCCGTAAAAAACGGATACGGGGTGATAACCGGCGGCGGGGGCGGTATCATGGAAGCCGCCAATAAGGGAGCATACGAGGCGCAGGGAAATTCCATCGGGCTCAACATCCAATTGCCATTTGAGCAAGTTGCAAACAGGTATGTAAAAACGCTTTTAAGCTTCCGCCATTTTTTCTGCAGGAAGGTCATGTTCCTGAAATACACCTCTGCCGTCATCGTCCTTCCGGGCGGTTACGGGACCATGGACGAGCTTTTTGAAGCGCTCACGCTGATCCAAACGCAAAAAAGCTCCAACCTCCCCCTTGTGCTCATGGGCACCGAATACTGGCGCGGCCTTATTGACTGGCTGCGTACATTAACATTAGCGAAAAACTACATCTCTCCGGAGGATGTGGCCATGATCAACGCAACCGACGACCCCGAAGAAGCGATATCGATCATCAATATTTTTTATAAAAAGCGCGACACCACGGTTAACTTTACGTAATTTTTTACAAGGCCGAATTATTGTATTGACATCTTTTATTTGAAGGTTTATCATTTTAAATGAAACACTGCATGTAAAGCTTGTTTCTATTTATGTCAGCCAAGCCGCAACATTCCTTATGGTCAAGATTCCCAAAGCGAACCATCACCACCGCATGAATCGCATTAATACATTTTCCCGGGAAAGGAGGTGCTGACGTGGCAGCGAAAAAATCCGCTAAAAAGAAAAAAGTGACCGTAGCGAAAAAAAAAGCGTCATCAAAGAAGAAGAAAAGATAATTTCGCGTACGTTCGCTTATTTCGTGTCCAAAAGAACAGGCAACGGTCCCGTTGCCTGTTCTTTATTGACGGGTAATTATCTATGCGTGCCGCGTATATAATTCGCCAACAGAACCTAAATAGTTGCTTGAATGACTGGCATCTTTTAGTTTTATTTCTCCCTGAACAAACATCACCCTTTTGTCGGCGACTACCGGAATACCCGGTAGTGAAAATCCATGAAAGAATTTTCTCCGCACTTGTCTGAAAAGTGGAACATCCCCGGATCGATTTCAAAAGAGCTGTGCGAGTCCTTTGAAAAAGGCGACTCCCCGTATTACCTTGCCGATTATCGGCCGGCGATATCCGCGGAGGCGGACATTACACAGTTGTGGAGTATTTTCGATTTCCTCAAGGAGGTGGCGGCGCTCTCCTCACAAAAAAAGAGACTTATCAACGCGCTGAAAAAATCGAACAGGCTCACCGAGCAGCAGCATAAAAGAATCATTCTCTGCATCAACCCTTTTGAATTGGACGACATGTTGATTTCCGAAAGGCCCAACCCGCGCAGCAAAGCGCAGATAGCCCTGAAAAAGGGTTTGGGCGAGCTGGCCGACGAAATCCAGCGCCAGAAAGAAGGAACCGCCTCGCTTGAAGACCTCATTGCTCCCTATATCGGCAGCAACGAGTCTCTTCCGACGGCGGACGATGTTATTGCAGGTGTCAAGGACATTCTTGCCGAACGATTCGCCTACGATGAAACCGCGCGGGCAATGGTGCGCGAATTCGCCTACGACGACGGGTTCTTCGAGGTGCAACTAAAAAATAAAAAAGACCCTGAATTCAGCCGTCTTGACGGAAAATCAATTTTGATCAAGGAAATGACGAAGCAAGATCCTCTCATGCTGTTGTGCGCCGAAGACAAAAAAGCAATACGCCTGAAACTCGAAGTCCAGCTTTTCCGGATCGGCGAATTGCTGAAACACCATTTTATCACCAATCCTGATTTCGCGGGCTTCGACCTTTTATGCCAGGCGATCGACGACTGTTGGCTGCGCTTATTGCAACCGATTGTGGAACGCGACGTAAAAATGCGCTTGCGCAATGAATCCGAAAACTGGGCGCTCGCCGAAATTTCAAGGGCATTCGCCGCAAAATTACAGTCAAACAAAAGTGAAGGCTCCTTTCTTTCGTTGGGAACGTTCGACGGCAAAAATATCTCGCTCGTTGCATTTAACGCCGATGGCCGTTTGCTGGGCGCATCGTTGGAAAAAAAACATTCGCCCGATAAACCCGCGGTCAGCGAACGCCTTAAACAGTTCTATTCCCGTTATAAGCCCGCGCTCATTATTGTTCCCGATGACGATGTCGTAAAGCTCCTGGAAGAGAGCATCAGGCTATCAATTGACACAAGGGGAACCGCTGTTGAAATTGCGCGCTGTAAAATCGCCAAAACGGCGCTTGAGCTCTCAACGTCGGATTGGATGAAACAACATTTCCGGGACCTTGACGAATCAATGCGAAAGGCCTTTGCCATGGGTTTGTTCCACGTCCAGCCGCTCGGCCTCATACCCAAAATCGGAATCCGGTATTTTACCCTTCATCCGTTGCAACCGTATGTGTCGTTGGACCGCCTTTCCGAAATGGTGTCGCGCATGCTTTCGGAAATACTGCTTCATGAGGGCATTCCCATCAATGAAGCGGACGACGATGCGCTCCATTTACTTCCCACGCTGCCCGAAAGCATGATCAAGGAACTCGTCAGCAGGGGTTCAAAAAGGGATTTCAATTCCAAAAACGACCTGCTCAAAATGCCCGGAATGACGGAAGCTATTTTCAGAAACGTCGCCGGGTACATTATTATTCCTTACTCCGAGAATCCGCTTGATAGAACGACAGTGCATCCCGATCTTTTTAACTGGGTTTCCGAAATGTGCTCCCAGCTTTCGATTTCCCCCGACGCCATCATAGCCAATCCCGAGTCCCTGCGGGAATTCCCGGAGCAGGATGTCGCTAAAAAGTTTTACATTGAAAACAGGCTCATGGCCCAGCTCCAGGTCGGGCAGCGGTTTAACGCTCCTGCGTTCAGCAAGCACCGCCGGAAATTCAAACTCGACGAGCTCCAGGAAGGGACCATCGTAAGCGGCCACGTTACCAATATAACCCCGTTTGGCGTATTTGTCAACATCAATGCGGTCTGCGAAGGGCTCATCCACATTTCACAGCTTGCCGACAGCTATGTCGAGACCCCGGAGCAGGTCGTATCGCTTAACGATATTGTCAATGTCAGAATCTTGCGGATCGACCCCAAAAAACGAAGAATATCCCTGTCAATGAAAGGTCTTGCGTCACAGCCGGTCAAAGTCTCTCCTTCCAAGCGCCAGCTCAGCAGCCTTGCCAGCCATTTCCAGAACCGGTAAAACAACCCTCCATGAAGCGTGCATTGCTGGTCATCGACGTACAAAATGAGTTTTTTTCAGGGAATTTTCCCGTGACCTATCCGCCCGGGAGCCTTGAAAATATCCTTCTTACCATGGACAATGCCCACGCCAGGGCGGTCCCCATTATTCTGGTCCAGCACACCCCGCCGGCCAAAAATGCCCAGGCGTTCATCAAGGGCACCAAAGAATGGGCGCTCCATGACCAGGTTTGCAAACGGCCTCATGACCTTCTGCTTCAGAAACCTTTGCCGGGAAGCTTTACCAATACGAACCTTGAGGCTTGGCTTAAAGAGCGCTCAATCGACACGGTAACCATCTGCGGCTACATGACGCAGATGTGTTGCGACACGACCGCGCGCCAGGCGGCGCACCTGGGATTTTCGGTCGAGTTCTTGTCCGACGCCACCGGCACGCTGCAAATAACGAATTATGCCGGGACCGTCCCCGCCGAGCAGCTCCACAAAGCCATTCTGGTGACCCAGGCCATGCGGTTCAGCAAGGTCCTTACCACCCGACAGTGGCTGGAAAACATCACCGCGAAATAGCCGATTGATACAACGGTTGGTTTACATCCGCTCGGGCGCCGACACGCCCAGCGCGTCGAGCGCCAGCCTGATCGTATTGCGTACGCCGATTGCAAGCAATAACCGCGCCTTCGACAGCTCGCGGTGGTCGGTGACGATGCGGTGTTTTTGGTAGAACTGGTGAAATTGCGCGGCAAGCGCCTCAAGGTAGGTTGTTATCCGGTGGGGTTCCACATAGTGTGCCACATGGGATAGCATCAACGGGAACTCGGCGATGGTTTTTATAACGTCAAGTTCTTCCGGCTCCCTGAGATGGTGGGGCGAAGCGGTCATGGCCTCTTCCTCGGTAAACCCGCGTTCCAGCGCGTGCTTTATCAGGCTGCATGTCCGGGCATGCGCATACTGCACATAGTATACCGGGTTTTCGTCGCCTTGTTTTACCGCCAGGGAAATATCAAAATCAAAGTGGCTGGACAGCCTGCGCATCAGGAAAAAGTACCGCGCCGCGTCAACGCTCACCTCGCTGAGAAAATCGGAAATGGTGATGAAATCGCCTTTGCGCTTTGACATGCGGAACGGCTTTCCGTCTCGAATAAGATTGACCTGCTGGATAATAAAATTTTTGAACTCGGTGCGCGCCAGCGACAGCGCCTTGACCGCGCTTTCGAGCCGTGGAATGTATCCGTGATGATCGGGCCCCCAGAAGGTGTAGGATTCATCGTATCCGCGCGACGCCTTGTGAAGATGATAGGACAAATCCGCGAGGAAATAGGTCGGAGAACCGTCCTGGCGGACAAGCACCCTGTCTTTTTCTTCCCCGAATTGCACGGCCATGAACCACACGGCGCCGTCTTTTTCATAGGTAAGTTTTTTTTCCTGCAAAAGTTTCAAAACGGCGGCGGGAGCGCCGGATTCGTGTAACTGGCTTTCGCGGAACCACCGGTCGTACCGCACGCCATAGGCCTCAAGAATGCTTTTTTGCTGCTTAATTATGCTGTCAAGCGCCTCGTTTTGAAAAAGCGCCTCGAGTTCTTCGTCGTTTTTAACGTCCAGATCATCATAGCGGGCGGCGATTTCCCGCGCGAGGTCCTTTATGTAATCGCCCTCGTACCCGCCCTCGGGAATTTCACAGACCCTTCCTTTTTCCTGAAAATACCTGCAGGCAATCGACTTGCCGAGCAGTTTGACCTGGTTCCCGTGGTCATTAACGTAGAATTCCCGCTCGACCGTGTTGCCGACCCATTCGTTGACACGCGCCATAACGTCGCCGATGGCGGCGGCGCGCGCGTTAACCACGACCATCGGGCCGGTGGGGTTGGCGCTGACGAACTCAAAGAGCATCTTTTTCGGATGGGCGGTCTGACTCCGTCCGAAACTCTGCGGCCGCGCCGTAACGTCGGCAAGTATATCGTAAAGATAGGCGCGGCTCAAACGAAAATTAATAAAACCGCCCGCAATCGTATTTGTCAACTCCTGGTCCGGCTCCACAAACCGGTCGTCCCAGACAAACCCGTTCATGATATCACGCGCTATACCCGCGGGGTTCCCATTGATTTTTTTCGCGATGGCCATGGCCACGGGCGTTGAGAGGTCCCCGAATGACTTCCGCTTCGGTTTTTCTATCACCACTTCGCTGCGCGCCCCAGGAAGGGTAAATTTCTTTTCGATGGCCTGGGAAACCGCCCGGATAAGGTAATCCTGCACGCTTTCAGTCATCGTCAATAACTCCGCCATGGACAATGGTAACGGCCCCCGGCCACAGCTTTTCAAGGCCATAATATTCGCGAAGGTCCCCAAGCATCACATGCACGACCACGTCGGAATAGTCCAATAAAATCCAACGGCTGTCGCTTTCCCCCTCAGAGTGCCACGCAGTAACGCCTTTTTCCTTGAGACCAAAAATAACCGCGTCGGCAATGGCTTTGTTGTGCGGAGGATTGTCACCCTGGCATATCACAAACCAGTCGGCGATACCCGCAGCGTCCGACAATTCGACACAGGCGACATAATCGGCCTTCTTGCTCATCGCGAAGCCGGCCGCGAGCTTTGCAAGCGCTTTTCCCCTGATACTTTTCTTAGGCAACGTCACTTTGTCCTTTCTAAAAAGTCCGCGCCGACAAACACGGTCACGTCGTATGTTTCATCGGCGGTGCGAAGCGAAATGATTTTATCGGTTGCAAGCGCCCGGGCCACCTGCTCCGCAATGGAACCGCCTTTCTTCCGAGAGGCCACAATCGTAAAGGGATAATTGCTGGAAGGAGCGTTCCCTTTGTTTTTCACGTCAAACCCTTTGGAACGTAAAAAATCGGCGACTTTGTTCGCGGCGCCCGCCGCTCCGCACCCATTGAGGATCTGTATGCGGCCGACCGAGGGAATACCGGGATTCTGTTCCCCGGCAACGGCGGGCCGCGATTCCTCGCCCACCCGCCGCATGCCTAAAAAAATGGCCAGCAAAAGCACCGCGCACAGGGACGTAAAAACGATGATATTCTTCACGAAAACACTTTCACTGAGGATGGATGCATACCACGCGCGGCTGATGGGTGCGGATTTCTTTTTCCGTAAGAAACGCATAGGTAAGCACCATGATGCGCTCGCCCGTTTTCCCTAAATGGGCTGCGGGGCCGTTGAGTTCCACCGCGCCGCCGCCTCGTTTTCCTCTAAGGGCATAGGTGGTAAAACGCGCGCCCGTTTCCACGTTAAGAACATGGACTTCTTCATAGGGTAGAATGCCCGCGCGTTCCATATACTCTTCGTCAAGGGTTATGCTTCCCTCATATTCAAGATACGTCCCTGTTATCGTAATATCCCTTATTTTGGCATTAAGAAAACCTCGTACCATGTTCTCTTCCTCATCTGTATAGTGGAATCATTAAAGTCAATGCGACCCTTGCCGGAAAACGGTCCGCCACGGTGAACCGGCCGGCGTCGGGATTTTGTTCTTTTTGTATTTGAATGCCCAGATCAACGCCGCTCCAGAGCATATCGGGAACAAGAAAAAAAAGCCCGAGCGGTTGAAACGACCTGGTGCTTATCGTTTGATAGGTGAAAAGCCCCAGGCTCACAACGGCAATGCCCGACATACAGTATCCCCGCGCGGGTTCCTTGCGCCCAAACTGGTGCACCCCGGGCAGAAAGAAACCTTGTATCGTCATCCACTGATCGCGGGAAACGCGATGGGCCTCGGCATCCCGTTGCCGCTCCCTGGTCCGGATGTCGCCGCTCGACTCGCCGGCTTTCCTCCGGCTGATCCACTCACTTTCGGAAATATTACACTCCAGCCATGGCGAGGCGAAATATTCCCTGATCGAAATGCCGCATTTGAGAAGCTCGTAAAGCTTGCTTTTCGGCATTTTTGCCTTTTGTATCATTTCCCACTCAACCTGGGAAAGCCCCAGTCTTTCATATTCGTCTTTGTCGGCCGGCGTCATGGCCATGAGAGAAGATATCGAGAAGAAAAGCATAATGATCATGAACCAACCGGGCGATTTCAAACGATCTGCTCCTCTATGTAAAGTCCCTTGGTTCAGTTTGACTTTGACATTTTATTTATTTCGTCCCGCAACAGCGCGGCCTCTTCGTAACGCTCTTCCTGAATGGCCTGTTTAAGTTTTTCTTTAAGCGCCTCGATCGGAGTGGTCTCGACGCCGGAGTTTTGGCTTTCTTTCCGCGTTTCCTGAACATTTTCCTTTGTCACAATGATTCCCGCTTTCTCCATGACTTTTTCATCGACAAACATGGGCGCCCCGAAACGCAGCGCAAGGCAGATTGCGTCGCTTGGCCGGGCGTCAAAATCAAATGAATCGCCTTTGCCCTCAACCACAAGCCGGGCATAAAAGGTGTCTTCCCGGACGTCCGAAACTTCTATCCGCGAAACGCGGAATTCCAGCGTTTCCAAAACCATCTTAAAAAGATCGTGCGTCAGCGGACGGGGAATTTCCACGTGGTTGATCTGGATTATTATTGACTGGGCCTGTTGCTCATCAATAAAAATAGGCAGCACCCGTTCATCATCCTTGCTTTTAAGGAAAATAATGAACCGCTTTTCCAGCACCGCCACATTTGCGATCTCAACCGGTATCATTAATTCTTCCCCTATAATTTTTCCAGTTCTATGGTCTGGGATCTTTCCGGCCCGAGTGATATCAAAAGCATCGGCACGTCATAACATAATGCTTTAAGCCGAGTAATATACTTTTGCGCGGGGGACGGCAAATCCGACATTTTTGCGCATCCGGACAGGTCGGCCTGCCAACCCGGCATGGTTTCATAGATCGGCACTGCATTTTCAAAATCCCGGGGATTCGTCGGAAAGTTTTCCGATTTCTTGCCATTAATTTCATAATGCGTGCACAGTTGGATTTCCTTCTGTTTGTTAAGCACATCCAGCTTGGTCAACGCAAGGCGCGTGATGCCGTTGAGCTGGACGGCCTTGCGGAGCAGCACGCTGTCAAACCAACCGCACCGGCGCGGCCGGCCCGTTGTCGCCCCGAATTCGCCCCCCAAAGACCGGAGGGCCTCCCCGGTTTCATTGTCCAGTTCCGTGGGAAAAGGGCCGTTGCCGACCCGCGTGGTATATGCCTTGACGATTCCTATGACATGGTTGATAAGCGTGGGCCCCACGCCGGCGCCCGTACAGGCCGAACCGGCGATGGTATTGGAGGAGGTCACGAAAGGATAGGTGCCGTGGTCCACGTCGAGAAAAGTTCCCTGGGCGCCTTCAAAGAGCAGCCTCTTGCCTTGACGCACGGCGCCGAAGAGATATTCGCTGGTGTCAATAATAAAAGGCTCGATTTGTTCCCGGAAACTTTTATACTGCTCGACAATTTCTTCAAACTTCAGTTCAAACGGATGGTCATAGAGTTCAACGATCCGTTTTTTAAGGTCGAAATTTATTTTCATGTGAGCGGTAAACCGGTCCCAATTCCGCAAATCGCCTACGCGAAGACCCGTGCGGGAAACTTTGTCCGCGTACGCGGGCCCGATTCCCCTGCCCGTCGTGCCGATTTTTTTATCGCCCATGCGCGATTCCGACGATGCGTCGAGGACCTTATGGTACGGCAGGACCAGGTGGGCGAGGTCGGAAATAAAGAGCCGTCCGTCCACCGAGATTTTTTTCCGGCGCAAATCGTCAACCTCGCTGAGAAATTGTTCAATGTCCAGAACAACTCCGTTGCCGACAATGCATACTTTGTCCGGGTACATGATTCCCGAAGGGACCAGATGGAAAACAAATTTTTCGTCACCGACGATCACCGTATGGCCGGCGTTGGCGCCCCCGTGATAGCGGATGATGATGTCCGAACGCCGCGTAAGCCAATCAACGACCTTGGCCTTGCCTTCATCGCCCCATTGCGTCCCGACGACGATGGAATTAGACATTATTTTTCTCCAAAAAAATAAAAATACCGCTCTCTTTTATGGTCAAAGCGCGGTACAACGGACCGTAAAACAACCCTTTAAATTACTTGTTGTAGAATCCGTAGTCAATGAGCGTACAAATTCCGCTTGACCGCCACCGGCATAGGTTATTTTCAAACGCTTATCATGAACCCGCTTAACCCGCTCATAGTCCAAAGCAACAGCACGCTGCTTCTTGAGGTCAACAATCCGCTTTTTCGGGAAACGCGTGACGCAATTACCGTGTTCGCCCACCTTGAAAAAAGCCCTGAGTATATTCACACGTATTCCATCACCCCGCTCTCTTTATGGAATGCCGCGGCGCTTGGAATAACTCCCGCCATCGTCGTTGAGCGGCTGGACAAATATTCGAAGTATCCGCTTCCGCACAACGTGTCGGACAACATCTTCGAACTGATGGGCAGGTTCGGCAAGCTTTTGCTCGAGACCCGCGGCAAAGACCTTGTCCTGCGCAGCACGGACCCCGCGCTGCTTGCGGGCCTTGTGAGGCAGCCGAAAATATCGTCGCTCATCGGCGGGGAAATCGACCCGTCAAGCGTTATTGTTCCCCCGCAGAACCGCGGTCTTATAAAGCAAACGCTTATTGCGCTCGGTTTTCCGGTGCACGACATTGCCGGGTATGTGGACGGCGACCCCATGCCGGTTGCCCTGCGTCCCCAGTGCCGCGGCGGCGCGCGGTTCGTGATACGGGAATACCAGGTCCAGGCCTCGGAAAGTTACGTGGGAAACGAGCGGATGCCCGGCGGCAGCGGCGTCGTGGTCCTGCCGTGCGGGGCGGGAAAAACAATAGTTGGCCTCTATGTCATGTCGCTTCTCAAGCGCCGCACCCTCATCCTGGTCACCAACGTGACCGCTTCACATCAATGGAAACGCGAACTGCTTGACAAAACAGACCTAACGCCGGATCAGATCGGCGAATACAGCAGCGAGTCAAAAGATATACTTCCCGTCACCATCGCCACCTACCAGATTTTGACCTACCGCAGGAAAAAGACCGATCCTTTTATCCATTTCGGGTTGTTCAATTCCCAGAACTGGGGGCTGATCATTTACGACGAGGTGCATCTGCTGCCCGCGCCGGTTTTCAAGTTTACGGCGAACATTCAGGCGCGCCGCCGCCTGGGCCTTACCGCCACGCTCATCCGCGAGGACGGTCACGAAAACGACGTTTTTACCCTCATCGGGCCTAAAAAATTCGACGTTCCGTGGAAAGACCTCGAACGCCAAGGATGGATCGCCACCGCTCGCTGCATCGAAATCCGCGTAGACCTGCCTCCCGCTCAAAGGTTGCACTGCCTTTCTCTGACCCCCCGCGAGCAGATCCGCGTGGCGTACGAAAACCCGCGCAAGATCCCCATCGCGCAGAAACTCCTTACGCGCCATAAAAACGACCAGGTCCTTATCATCGGCCAATATCTCACCCAGCTCCATGATTTCGCCATGCAAATCGACGCGCCGCTGATCACCGGCGCCACCTCCAATGACCAGCGCGACCTGCTCTACGAGAGCTTTCGCAGGGGCGACATCAAGGTCCTCATTCTTTCGCGGGTGGGCAATTTCGCGGTCGATTTGCCCGACGCCAACGTGGCGATACAGATATCCGGCTCGTTTGGTTCGCGCCAGGAAGAGGCCCAGCGGCTGGGAAGGATTTTGAGGCCGAAAAAGCCGGGCGAACAGGCCACGTTCTATTCGCTGGTCACTCGCGAAAGTAAAGAACTTGACTTCGCCATGAACCGCCAGCTTTTTCTCACCGAGCAGGGATATACCTACGAAATCCAGTATTTTGAAGACGATGAAAGCGTAAAATAAAAGGTCATCCCCTCGCCGATCGTGCTTTCGGCCCATATCGTCCCGCCGTGGGCTTCGATGGTTCCTTTGACAATAGATAATCCTAGTCCCGTACCGCTGATGCTTTTCACGTTTGAGCCCCTTTTAAATTTTTGGAAGAGCGTTTTTTGCGATTCTTCGGGAATGCCGATGCCGTTGTCGCGCACGTAATAAATTTTCTTTCCTTCCGCGCTTTGAGCTCCGATCTCAATTCTCCGGTCAGGACCTTCGCCTATATAATTAACCGCGTTTCCGACTAGATTCATGAATACTTTCCTCATGCCTTTTCTGTCGGCAAGAACGGTGTCCAATTCTTCGTCAACTGACACAGTAACCTTTTTCTCTTCAATCTGATATTTCAGTCGGCCGACCACCTCAAGCGCCAGGGCGCGGAGGTCGATTTCCTCAAGAGCGCGCTGCTGAACGTCCGCGTCGAGTTGAGCGCTTGCAAGCAGGTGGTCGAGCAGTTCCTGCATGTATGAAATTGCCTCCGATCCCATTCCAATGGCTTCTTTGCCGTCGTCATTGAGGCTTCCTAAAGCGCCCGTTTGCATGAGCGAACAGACGCTTTTCATGGTGGTAAGAGGTTTCTTCAAATCGTGCGTGGCCGCGTTTGTAAATTCGAAGATCTCCTGGTTTTTCTTTTCCAACTGCCGCTGCACGTCTTTTAAAAAGGTAACGTCTTTAAAGGTGACGTAAAACACTTTTTTGCCTTTCCAATACAACGGCCTGCACCGCACAAGCACTCGAACGCTTGAACCGTCTTTTCTTATGTTGATCCCTTCATGGTCTTCAACATTGCCCCCGCTAAACAAGAGTTTCAACGAATCTCGCATTATTTCTTTTGCTTCCGAAGGGGTTATATCCTCCGGTGTCAATGAGCAAAATTCTTCTTCGGTGTAACCGAGCAGCGCGCACATGGCCGGATTAGCCGCGATAAAGCGGCCTGTTTCAGGGTTGATTATCGCTACGCCTTCGGAGGTGAACTCGAACATACTCCTGAAACTTTTTTCAGACTCGGCAAGCGCCAGTTCGGCCTTTTTACGTTTGGAGATGTCGCGCACCGTGGCCTGCAGCACCCGCTTGCCGTTCAAGGTTAGCGTCGAAATAAGCACTTCTGCCGGAAAATCTTCCCCGTTGGTCCTTCGATGGACCCATTCAAACCGGGTGCTCCCCGTTTGGAGCGCCTCTTGGATTCGCTCCTGCGCGGCGGGGAAGGATTCCCGGCCGTCGGGTTGGTTTGGCGGGGAAATGTCGGCCGGATGCACACCCGAGAATTCTTCCTTGCTTTTAAAACCGAACATTTCCAGCGTGCGGGCGTTACAGTCGAAAAACCCTTTTTCGTTAAGCAGCATGAGGGCGTCATTTGATTCTTCGTATATGGATTTGAAACGGGCTTCGCTTTCCCGCAACTCTTTTTCGATTTTGTTTTTTAACTCAAGCTCTCGATTCAGTCGTTTACGCAGATCGCTCATATACCCGATTATCACCGCGATCAATATGACGGAAATCAGTCCGGGCGACCGATGAAAAATCGACGCGGCGCTCCAGCTTGAGACTTTTTCGATGTCAAGCAGTTCGAGCGTGATTAGGTCTGCGATGATGGATGAAACGATTCCCCGCCGGATTCCGGCTATCCAGGCGACGACTAAAGGC
>JBAVGL010000313.1:0-1621 GCA_049684795.1 Chitinivibrionales bacterium
ATTATTGGGAAGGCGTTGCGCAGTCCGGTATCATTCCGCACCCGTCATCGATGTGGCTCGAAGCGACAATGCGGTGCAACTTGCATTGCCGCATGTGTCACCAGAAAGATCTTCGCAGAATCGCGCAAAAGGAGCTTACCCTCGATGAAATCAAATTCGTTACCGACCAAGCGAAAAAACACTCCATTGACCTCATCGAATTGACCGGCGGAGAATTGTTCATCCGCAGGGATATTATTGACATTCTCAAATATATCGACGAAAAAAAGATTTATACAAAGCTTAATAATAACGGCACTTTAATTACTTCCGAGCACATGGCGGAACTGAAAAAATTACGCTTTCTTGAAAGCATTGCATTTTCAATCGACGGTCCCGAACAGGTACACAATGAAATACGTGGAAATCCGAAAGCCTTTCAAAAAGCCGTTTCGGCCTTTAAGGACCTTGGAAAAACCGCCTTTTTAAAAAACATATCATTCGTCCTTATGCCGGACAACAGTCAATACCTCGAAGACATGTTTAAACTATCGCGGGATTTAAAAGCGGACCGCCTGCAATTCATGCCCGAAATGTTTGTCTCACAAAACGAGATCAATATAACGAAAAAAGCCTTGGCCATGCACCATGGCGACGATGTCTTCATGGAAATCAAAAATACTCCCATCGATCCATCATATTCCGACAAAATGAAAAATGCCATTAAGTCCATTTATGCATTACGGCGAAAGTATGGCGTTTTTGCGGTAATTTATCCTAAAATCGCCTATAAAATCCCTGATCAATTTTTTGCGGGAAAATACACCAAACGGCTTGTTTGCAAATGCTTCAGTAAATTAATTATCGGCGTAAACGGCGATGTGTATGTTTGCCCGTTTATCCATAAAAAAGTCGGTAGTATCAAGGAACAAACCATCGCCGAAATTTGGAACAATGATTCGATGATCACGCTCAGGAAAATCATTGCGAAAAGTCCGACGCTTCTACCGATTTGTCATAACTGTTGCAGCGCTGAAGAATTAGCATGAACAGAATCCCTTTATGGGCAAAATATTTTCTTGCCTTTGTGCCGATTATCTGGATTTTCAGCAAAATCGACTTTCGGGAAATGTTTCAGGTTTTCGGCAAAATAGCATGGTGGACTATTCCCTTTTTGATAGCCGTTATTATTCTCTCGATGTTTCTTCAGGGAGTGCGGTGGTGGATGCTTTTGAAAGCATTTATCCCCGCTATAAGCTTTTCCCGAGTAATGAATCACCATTTTTCAGCGATATTTTATTCAATAGTTTTGCCTACGAGCGCCGCACAAGACGTCGTAAGGTCTGTTTTAGTTTCAAAAGAAAACGACTACGGGATCAGCTGGGGTTCGACCTGGGTTTCAAGGATACTTGGATTATTGACACTGGCTATTTTGTCGATCTATGGCCTTTCTTTGATCGACAGGCATTTTCTGCCCAAAAGTTTTTTCTTAACGCTCATTATTATTCTTGTCGCTCTTATACTTTTATTTTTTCTTTCATTTTCAAAAAAAATTACCAGCAAAACAAGACTGTCGATTTCGAAACTTATCCCTTCAAAAGCTTTAAAAATTATCGAGGATGTTCGCCAGGGCGTGTATATC
>JBAVGL010000314.1:0-2092 GCA_049684795.1 Chitinivibrionales bacterium
CTGCCGGGACAATATAATGAAAGAAATACGCTGGACAGATTCTTCTTTATTTTCTGCCAGGATATTCCTAGTGGCTTTTGTTATCTTCGGTGTCCGGATTCCGGCTATTTTTGAGAAGGTCTGGGCAAACGATAACGATTTTTTTAAACTGAATTCCGAGCAGTTGTCATTGAACCTCGATGGCTATTTCCAACAGGCGGAAACGGCAATTGACAGCATCGATATCCGTCTGGCCCGTCAGGAACTGTCGCTGATCCAGTTTAAAATAAAGAAGCACCAGAGCCAAATCCCGCGCGAGGCGAAAAAGACCTACGAGGCCAGGCTCGCCGCGCTTAACGCTTTGGTAAAACAGAAAGTCGACTCGCTTGTCAAGGTTAACCTTATGGTCCTCAAAAAAAACGGCCAGGCCGCGGGGATAGAGTTTCGGCAGCAGTGCGCTATTCAGCGGGGACTTTCGGACGCGGAACTTGCCGTGGTCGATGAAGCTATTATAAATACCGCTCCGGCAAAGGACGATGAAACCGGCACGCGGATGCCTGCGCCGCCCGAGGCCCCGGCCGCCAGGGTCGATCATCCGCAACAAGTTTTGTCCAGGCCAGCACCCCAGGAAAAACCCGCGGCGCAACCGCCTGATATTCAAACTCCACCAAATCCGGTATCCACGCCGATGAAAGCCCTGCCGGTAATTGCGCCGGACAAAGCAGAAAATGAAAAACCGTTATTTGAAATGCCGTTTGATTCTTCACCTCAACCACAGCAACCGCAACCAGGGCGTGAACTTGACGCAAACAGGACAACCGCCGTTACCATGGCGGCGAAGGTGCGCGCGCTTCTTAACGAAGGAAAAATTGAGGAGGCAATGACCGTTTTCAATCTCTACCGGCCTAACATGCAGAGTTTTTTGGAGCAACCGGTATTTGAAAAATTGAAATCGGCGGTGGACGACGCTTATGGCCGCGAGCAAAACCAACATGCCCGCGCCCTGCAGCTGAAGCAAGACATCGATACCTATATCGACCAGGACAGGGTCCCGGAAGCCTTTAGAAAGTTCCAGACGGCGCAGGATGAATTAAGGCAAAGCCTGGACCGCGATGAATTCGTCAAGTTTAAGGAAAGGGTAGGGAAGGCCAATGTCGATTTCGGCCGGGCGCAGGGGATCGCTAACATGAAGGCCCGTGAGATACGGGTTTCGCTTGAAAATAAAAACATCGATGAGGCGGCCTCAAAATTTGAAAAGTCACGCTCCGAACTTGAACGGGGTTTGCCCAAGGACGAATTTGACCGCCTTGGACAGGAGATAGCCGCGGCATACAGCGCCGTGCGCGATAAGAGGAAACTCGGCAGGATGTCCGATAAAGACATCAGGTCGATGATTAAAGAGGAGAAAGGCGCCGAGGCATTTGCCCGTTTCAATGCCGACAGGCCGATGCTTCAGCAAAATCTGGATGCCGTTGAATTCGCCTCCTTGGAAGCCTCCGTCAAGCGGGCCCATAATGAGTTCCTGGTTCGTCAGGCGCATGCATGGCATAGCGCTGGAGTGATCGATTCGTTATTAACCGGCAATAGAGTTCAGGAAGCCCGGCATCTTTTTAATGAATCGAAAGACAGGATCAGGCGAGATCTTGCCGATGACAGGCGTTTTTTTGAGTTGAAGGAGCGCGTGACGACAAGGTACGATGGTTTCCGTGAAAAAAGACACCAGGCGGAGCGGTCGGCGGACAATATAA
Source organism: Chitinivibrionales bacterium (assembly GCA_049684795.1). Lineage (GTDB taxonomy): Bacteria > Fibrobacterota > Chitinivibrionia > Chitinivibrionales > FEN-1185 > JBAVGL01. Next base: position 1,728 of record JBAVGL010000314.1, read on the forward strand.
AATATTTAATCAACAGGAAAGAAGGATTGAATGCGTTTGCCGGTTATCAGCAGGACTTGCCTTTGTTGAAAGAATACCTTGAACCGAGGGTTTGCGCGAAACTTGAAAAGGAAGTTAATCAAGCAAAGGCTGAGTATCAGTCAAATGTGGCGCAGGCGCAATCAATGGCGCGCAAAATTGAAGGACTTCTCGTCAAGAAGCTCGTTGAAGAAGCGTTTGGGGTTTTTGACGCTCATGAATCCGCATTTAGAATGTATCTGGATAACACAACGTTTATTGATTTGAAAAAACGGATCGAGCAGCTACACAGCATGTTCCAGCGCCAGAAAAGCGGGGCATTTCGAATTGTCGGCGCGATCAACCGG